>NZ_JBPPZG010000121.1:0-12129 GCF_051918545.1 Pseudogracilibacillus amylolyticus (SeqCode)
ATCACCACGACAAATTGACATTATTTTAGCAGGTGGTTTAATTAACTGGGTAAAACAAACGAAGGAGGCATCTCGATGAGAGAAGAACCTTGTAAAGCTTGTCACGGATCTGGAATGCAAGCAGATGATGAAGGATGGCAGTATCAATGTAGTGTGTGTGATGGGTCCGGAAAACTTTCGGTTGCTGAAAAAACGGAAACAAGGATTATGTCTGTCGATGAAAATAACCGGCTTTTGGATTAAGAAATATTAGAATTAAGCGATAATTTTAAACAGTGCTTTAATAATTATGGTATAAACGAAATCATTTCAAAATAGAAAAATTTAAGTTTTTAACATTGACGAACCGCTTTTTTGTCAGTATGATATAAATGATAACAACAATAAAAGCTTTGCGTATAATCTAGAGAATTGGCTTTAGAGTTTCTACCAGACCACCGTAAATGGTCGGACTACGCTTAGAATAGTAATTTGATTAGAATTTTCGGATAAAATGTTTATCCGTTTATTCTGTCATTGTAATTACTTTTTTAGCATAGTTAGGTAGCACTCTTTTTAATAAAGGGTGCTTTTTTGCTTTTTCTCCTAGAAAACGCAAATGTCATCATCGGGTGGCAAAGCATTTTATAAGGAGGAAATTGATTGAAGAAGTATTTTCGCTTCGAAGAATTAGGCACAAATTATCGTACCGAGTTTATGGCAGGGATGACGACATTTTTAGCAATGGCTTATATTTTATTCGTTAACCCGGCAACTTTATCACTAGCAGGCATTGATGTTCCTGAAGGTACAGGAATGGATCCAGGTGCAGTGTTTACAGCAACAGCAATTGCAGCTGCAGTTGGTACATTATTAATGGGTGTAATCGCCAAATATCCAATCGGTTTAGCACCTGGTATGGGGCTAAATGCATTTTTCGCTTATACGGTTGTTCTAGGATATGGCATCCCCTGGGAAACAGCATTGTCAGGCGTACTGGCATCAGGAATTATTTTTATTATTTTAACGTTAACTGGTTTACGGGAAAAAATTATTAATTTTATTCCAGGGAATTTAAAAATGGCTGTAGGTGCAGGAATTGGTTTCTTTATAGCTTTTGTTGGTTTTCAAAATGCGGGAATTATTGTTGGGAATGATGCAACATTAGTAGCAATTGGAGAACTAACATCTCCACCTGTTTTACTTGCTATTTTTGGAATTATAATATCTGTTATTTTACTAAGTTTAAATGTCCGTGGCGGAATCTTCTACGGAATGATTCTTACCTCAATTGTAGGAATGATTTTTGGACTAATTCCTACTCCAAAAGGAATCGGTGATATTGTTAGTTCTGTTCCAAGTGTAGCGCCTACTTTTGGACAGGCATTTATAAACTTTGGTGATATTTTTACACTACAAATGCTTGTTGTTATTTTAACATTTTTATTTGTTGATTTTTTTGATACAGCTGGAACCCTTGTAGCAGTAGCGACACAGGCTGGGTTAATGAAAAACGATAAATTACCACGGGCAGGCAAAGCATTATTCGCAGACGCTTCAGCAACAGTTGTCGGATCAGTTGTTGGTACTTCCACAACAACTTCCTTTGTTGAGTCTACTGCTGGGGTAGGAGTTGGCGGGCGAACAGGATTTGCATCGGTTGTAACTGCAGGATTTTTCTTACTTGCGTTATTTTTCTCGCCGTTACTCGCGGTCATCACAGTGGAGGTGACGGCGCCAGCACTAATTATTGTTGGAGTATTAATGTCGACTTCACTTAAAAATATTGAATGGGATCGTTTTGAAATTGCTGTACCGGCATTTTTAGTGATTATTTCGATGCCATTAACATACAGTATTGCAACAGGAATTGCGATTGGTTTTGTCTTTTATCCGATCACGATGATTATGAAGGGGAAAGCGAAGGAAATTCATCCGGTAATGTATGGATTAAGTGTTATATTTGTTCTATATTTTATCTTTTTAACGTAAATTGAAACCTATAGAAAATAGCATGTGATATCGAAAAGGATTCACATGCTATTTTTAACTATTTCAAGATTCAGGTCATACTTGAAATAATCAAGAAGTACTTTATGATCTATCGAATTAATTAATTTCTTTCGTTTCAAATGAATTGTCTAAATGCTGTTTTAGTTCGGAATCTCCATAAACTGTGCAGTAACTTCTGCAAGATTACTGAATACAACGACCGCTTCGGCAGAATACTACGCTTTCCACGGGCACGGCTTCAGCCTCCGAAACACAGGACGTGCAAGTGCAGGTGTTGCGACAGGACGTCGCGCACTTAACCTGCCTCGCGGAAAGACCACCGCTGCGGGGTCTTCAGACACGTGCTGTTCCCGTAGGAGTCTACGTATTCTGCCTACGCTAGTATGCATTCTCAAATTAAAGAATTGCCTTTTTGTCCAATAAATCTATCCCAGCGAAGGAAATACACGGAGACTCCTGTGGGAGGAAAGGCCTCGGTGAGACCCAAGTGCGTAGCACGAAGGGGCTCAA
Source organism: Pseudogracilibacillus amylolyticus (SeqCode) (assembly GCF_051918545.1). Lineage (NCBI taxonomy): Bacteria > Bacillati > Bacillota > Bacilli > Caryophanales > Bacillaceae > Pseudogracilibacillus > Pseudogracilibacillus amylolyticus (SeqCode). Next base: position 2,503 of record NZ_JBPPZG010000121.1, read on the forward strand.
CAGCCGCCCACGGAAAGCGTAGTGTATTTCCGTAGCGGTATTTTACTTTGTAATTTGTCTGCATTTTTGTAGGTAGTAAAATTTTCACTACTGCACAGTTTACTTTTATTACATAGTAAGGGTTTAATGGTTGCAAGTAATAATTATCGTTAGTTTTTGAGCAGAACGTTAAAGCAGTGCTTCAACTTATTTTTTCAATCCTTACTTTTCGTTTACGCTGGATTCCAAAATGAAATCCTATGAAACTTATTGCTCCGAATAAGGATAGAATGCCCATTATGTAATATAAAGTTTGACCATTAAAATGATCAATAATCGTTCCGCCACCCATTGAACCGACGATCCCTGAGACACCAAATAGAACGGAATAAAAAATAAGATGGCCAGTTGACTGTAAAAGTTTTGGTATAATTCGTGTAATATAATCAAAAGCTGTTACGTAAAAAATTCCAAAAGTAAGGCCGTGTAAGACTTGTAGGGAAATGATTAGTGTAGGGCTAGTTGCAGTGCCGTAAATGAACCACCGTAAACTATATAATAAAGCAGCAAAAACGATGAAAGTTATCGGATGGTATTTACGAAACCAAAATCCTGCAAAGGCAAAAATAGCACCCTCACTAATAACGCCAACAAACCATGCAAGTCCAACCAAACTTTCATTACCACCTAGTTCCGTAATATATATACCCATAAAACTATCATTTGCCCGGTGACCAATACTAATAAACATCATAAAAACAAGGAACAAAATAAATGGTTTGTTCATCAGTAAATTTTTAACTTCTTTTAATTGCACTGGTGCTGAATCGGCTTTGACATCTTGAATCGTAAAAGCAATTAAGAGTAACACAGTTCCAATAATGACATAGGGCCAAATCATATATTGAACGCCGAATTTTGTTAAAATTTCTCCGACTATTAAAGAAGAAAAAGCGAAGCCAATAGATCCCCACATGCGGATTGTTCCAAATGAGATTTTTAAATCAATGGCTCTACGTTGTGCCAAACTATCGCTCAGTGCGCCTACCGGAGAAGAGAAGAAGTAAAAAAATGCACCAAATAGCAAAATAGTAGCTAAATGATTCATTTGGAAAAAGGTGATACTTGCAAGTAACATCCCAATAACGGATATAATGAGCATCCATTTTACCGTTTTGTACTTATCACTTAAATATCCCCAAAAAGGTTGAGAGATAATCGAGGCGAATGGTCCGATCGCTAGCACCCAACCGATTTCGGTACCGGTTAATCCTTTATATTTTAGATAAAGAGGTAAAAAACTAATAATGATCGTGTTTGTTGCATGAAAATGAAAGATAAGTAATTTCAGAGAAACTAGAGAATCTTTTCTCGACAATCTTAGCCACCTCGACTTTTCTCAAATGATTAAACGTAGTAAAATATAAGAAAGACCAAGCACGCTTTAACTATACCATATTATGAAAGAAGGGGTGCATATGAATTTTCCTTTTATAAAACAACTTCGCACGGGTAAAGTAAAACAAATGGGCGAGAAGGATGCAAAAAATCCATTTGAACGACCGTGGGAAAGTGGGATGTTTAAACAAGAGAGAGAAGGGAAAATCTGGCTCTCCAAATCAGGTTTAGCAGCAGATGAAGTAGCTGATAAGAAAGTTCATGGTGGTCCTGAAAAGGCGTTATTCGCTTATTCCGCTTTACATTATCCATATTGGCAGCAAGAATTAGACATTGAAATTGATGCAGGTGCAATGGGAGAAAACCTTGTCATGGAAAAAGCGGATGAATACACTGTATATATTGGTGATACATATCGATTTGGTGAAGCAATTATTCAAGTTTCTCAACCACGTAGGCCTTGTTGGAAACCTGCCCGGAGATTTAAAGTACTTGATTTTGCACTGCGTATTCAGGAGACTGGAAAAACTGGTTGGTATTACCGCGTACTTCAAGAAGGCTATGTGGAAGCGGGAGTTGAATTAGAACTTATTGAAAGACCATACCCACAGTGGTCTGTAGCTGCTTGTAACGAAATAATGTATGTAAAAAAAGCGGATTTAAATCTAGCTTATGAATTGGCGTCTTGTTCAGCACTTGCACCGAATTGGAAAAGGTCTTTACAAAAAAGATTGCGTGGACATGAGTCATCCATAGAAAATCGTGTATATGGTCCGAATAAAGAATGAGTCATTAATTATTCAAAATTTCTCATTAATGCTGTTCTTTCTATGACAGATAACGAATACATTAAGTCTGATATTAGTTAAGAAGGAATCGGAGGGAACATCTTGTTAAATAATGCTTACGCCATCGTTGCGATAATTTTAGTGATCAATATCGTTTATGTTACATTTTCGACGATACGAATGATTTTAACATTAAAAGGTCGTCGCTATTTAGCAGCAATTGTCAGTACATTTGAAGTTATCGTTTATATTTTGGGGTTAAGTATTGTCTTAGATAATTTGGACGGCATTCAAAATATTATTGCTTATGCAGTTGGTTTTGCACTCGGAATTATTACCGGTTCTATCATAGAGGAACGGTTAGCTTTAGGATATATAACCGTTAATGTCATTTCATCCAATCCTACATTAAATTTTACCGATCGGCTGAGAGAAGAAGGATTCGGCGTAACGAGTTGGACATCTTCCGGAATGGCAGGGGACCGTTTATCTATGCAAATATTAACGCCAAGAAAACAGGAACTTAGGTTATATCAACTTATTTCCGAAATTGATCCACGTGCTTTTATGGTCGCTTATGAACCAAAACATATTCAAGGTGGATTTTGGGTGAAACAAGTAAGAAGAACAAATATGATGCAAAATGGCAAGACGAAAGATCAGGTTTTAAAAGATGTTGTTCCAACTGAAAAAATAATGGAAGATGATGAGGTTGTTGAGGAAATCATTGATGACCAACTTCCAGCAAGTCATTTAACGAAACCGCGCACACAAAAGCCGAACATTAAACCTAAATTATAACAAAATGTTCGTAATTTAATTGACGAATAAATTGCCAGTTTGTTATACTTAAACAAGTAAGTAAAGCTAAAAAAACATATAGATTCCCCATATAATTTTGAGAATATGGCTCGAAAGTTTCTACGTTTGCACCGTAAATGCTACGACTATGGGGGAGGATGATGTGGTGAAAATGAGAAAACTCTCTCTTTTTTATGAATGATTACAAGCAAGTCTATTCATCTTCTCCTATACGCATAGGAGTGGAATAGACTTTTTTACATTTTTTAAGCCAATTTAGTTGATTTTTGACAATTACATACACTAATAAAAATGAGAATTGGAGTGCGTATTAATGGCTCAGGTTGGCATTATAATGGGTAGTATTTCAGATTGGGAAACAATGAAACATGCTTGTGACGTTTTAGATGAGTTAGGGGTAGATTACGAAAAAGAAGTTGTCTCTGCTCATCGGACGCCGGATGACATGTTCCAATATGCAAAAACTGCTAGACAAAAAGGGCTGAAAGTGATTATTGCGGGTGCAGGCGGGGCGGCACATTTACCTGGAATGATTGCATCGCAAACGACCCTGCCTGTCATAGGGGTTCCTGTACAAACGAAGGCTTTAGGAGGAATGGATTCCTTGCTCTCTATCGTGCAAATGCCTGGTGGAGTTCCAACTGCAACGATGGCGATCGGAAAAGCAGGTGCAACAAATGCCGGGCTTTATGCTGCTGAAATCATCAGTCTTTTTGATACAAATACTGCGGTTAAATTAGATAATTATCGGAAAAAAATGAAAGAAACAGTCAATGAAATGAGGGAAGATCTTGCAAACAAATAAGTCTATTTTAAAAATTTTACCTCCTCAAACGATTGGAATTATTGGCGGCGGGCAACTTGGTCGAATGATGGCAATCGAGGCCAAATATATGGGGTATAATGTTATTGTTTTAGATCCAACCCCGAATTGTCCGACTGCTCAAGTAGCAGATGGTCAAATAGTTGCCCCGTATGATGATATGGAAGCAATTAAACAGTTGACGGAAAAAAGTAATGTGATCACATATGAATTTGAAAATGTCGATTTAGGTGCTGCGACTTATATCGAAGAAGCAGGTAAACTTCCACAAGGAGCTTTTGCACTCGAAGTGACACAAAATAGGGAGAAAGAGAAAAATATCATGAAAGAAGCAGGACTTCCTGTTCCTGAATTTTCAATCGTCCATAATGGAGTTGAATGTGAGGCGGCACTTAAAAAAATAACCCTACCAGCCGTAATCAAAACATGTCGTGGTGGTTATGACGGGAAAGGGCAATTAAAGATAGAGACGGAACAAGATAAAGAGGCGGCAATCCAATTTGCTGATCAAGGTGGTACGTTTATTATTGAACAGTGGATAACGTTTGAAAAAGAAATATCAACTGTTTTTACAAGAAGCCAGTCTGGAGAAATCACCTTTTTCCCTATTTCTGAAAATGATCATAAAGACCATATTTTATATGAAACAATTGCTCCTGCAAGAATTTCGGATACTTTACGTCAAAAAGCGAGAGAAGCAGCGACTTTACTAGCTGAAAAAATAAATATTGTTGGAACTTTTGCAATTGAAATGTTCGTAAAAGGTGAAGAAATTTTTATTAATGAAATGGCACCACGCCCACATAATTCAGGGCATTATACGATTGAGGCTTGCAATGTATCGCAATTTAGTCAGCATATTCGTGCAATCTGTGGATTGTCTCTTCCTGAGATTATATTACATCAAAACGCAATGATGATTAATGTGCTAGGAGAAGATATGCCAAAAGCACTCCGAGCACTTGATCAGCTACCAGAAGCGTATGTTCACTTATACGGCAAAGCGGAGGCAAAGGAAAAACGAAAGATGGGACATGTTACATTTATTGCCCATGAGTTGGATGAACTTGATAGTTATAAACGCGCATATGAGGAGGATCTTACATGATAGACCGATATACCCGAGAGGAAATGGGTGCGATTTGGACAGAAGAAAATAAATATAACGCTTGGCTTGAAGTAGAAATTTTAGCTTGTGAAGCATGGGCAGAACTAGGTGTTATTCCAAAAGAAGATGCCGGGAAAATAAGAAAAAAAGCTGCTTTTACTGTGGAGCGAATATATGAAATCGAACAAGAAACTCGCCATGATGTTGTGGCGTTTACTAGAACAGTTTCTGAATCGCTTGGGGAAGAACGAAAATGGGTTCATTATGGACTTACGTCAACAGATGTAGTGGATACAGCACTTTCTTATCTATTAAAACAAGCGAATACAATTATTCGCACAGATCTTGAACGTTTTATTGACGTAGTAAAAGAAAAAGCAATCGAACATAAACATACGGTAATGATGGGCAGAACGCATGGAGTTCACGCCGAACCAACAACATTTGGATTAAAACTTGCACTTTGGTATGAAGAAATGAAGCGAAATTTAGATCGTTTTAATGAAGCAGCAGAGCGTGTTGAATTCGGAAAGTTATCTGGTGCAGTTGGAACCTATGCGAATATTGACCCTTTTGTTGAAGAATATGTTTGTAAACATTTAGGCTTATCACCTGCACCATTATCAACTCAGACATTGCAGCGTGATCGCCATGCAGCGTACATGTCCGTGCTAGCATTAATTGCTACATCGATTGAAAAATTTGCAACCGAAATTCGCGGTCTACAAAAAACAGAAACTCGGGAAGTCGAAGAATTTTTCCGTAAAGGACAAACTGGCTCATCAGCAATGCCACATAAGCGTAATCCAATCGCATCGGAAAATATGAGTGGAATGGCACGCGTTGTAAGAGGGTATATGGTTACAGCATATGAAAATGTTTCCTTATGGCATGAGCGCGATATTTCACATTCATCTGCAGAACGTGTCATCTTACCTGATGCAACAATCGCGCTAAATTATATGTTAAACAGATTTACAAATGTTGTGAAAAACCTGACTGTTAATCCAGAGAACATGAAACGGAATATTGATAAAACATTCGGGGTTATTTTTTCACAACGAGTACTGCTTGCGTTAATTGATAAAGGATTGTCTAGAGAAGCAGCATATGGAGTTGTCCAACCGCTTGCAATGGAAGCTTGGGAGACAGAAACGCACTTCAAACAATTACTGGAAGAAAATAAAATCGTTCAAGAAAACTTGTCCAATGAAGAGATTGAGGACTGTTTTGACCATACGTATCATTTGAAAAATGTTGATTTTATTTTTGAGCGGTTAGGATTATAAAATCACTTCACCCAGCGCTGTTTATCCGTGAACTGTGTTGCTGAATATCCATAAACTGTGCAGTAACTTGGAGCAGTAATTATCTTACCGCTACGGAAATACACTGCGCTTTCCATGGGCGGCTGTTGAGCCTATCCTCCCATAGGAGTCTCCGTGTATTTCCTTCGCTGGGTGTGTTTTGGAAACAGCTCTGCACAGTTTAATACTACTATCACAATGGTTGATTGGAGCCGGAGGGCAGTCGACTCCTGTGGGAAAAGCACGTGTCTGAAGACTCAGAAGCAGTGGGTTTCTGCTTCAGAGTCTGAAGCCGTGCCCACGGAAAGCGAACTGCCCGGAGGCGGAAATCAACGGTTTACCAACTAGGTTTACAAATTTCTCCTACTGCACAGTATACTTCGACTGTAATGGAAGTGGAACAATTTTGGAACAGAGATGAAAATATCATTATTACATGATAAAGGAGACGAATGAGATGCGAGAAAATATGGATCCAGAGCAAATTGAACGTGAGAAGGAATACCAGAAAATGGGGCTTTCAGACGAAGAATACGAACGGATTAAAACAATTATAAAACGTCGTCCGAATTATACAGAAACAGGGATTTTCTCGGTAATGTGGTCCGAACACTGCAGTTATAAAACATCAAAACCGTTATTAAAAAAATTCCCTACAAAAGCACCACAAGTTCTCGTTGGACCAGGTGAGGGCGCAGGTGTTGTTGATATTGGCGACAATCAAGCAGTAGTTTTTAAAATGGAAAGCCATAATAGCCCATCAAAAATTAACCCTTTTGAAGGTGCAGCAACAGGTGTAGGTGGGATTTTACGAGATGTATTTTCGATGGGAGCTCGTCCAATAGCAGCAATTAATTCATTGAGATTTGGCCCATTGCTATCTGATCGAACAAAATATTTATTTGAAGAAGTAGTAAAAGGAATTGCCCATTACGGAAACAATGTTGGTGTTCCAACTGTTGGTGGAGAAATAAAATTCGACCCATGTTATGAAGACAGTCCACTCGTAAACGCAATGGTAGTAGGCGTACTTAATCACGATGAAGTTCAGAAAGGTGTTGCAGAAGGTGTCGGTAATACAGTCATTTATGCGGGAGCACCGACTGGGCGTGATGGTATTCATGGTGCAACTCATTCGTCCGTTGATGAACAGTCTGATGATGCGAGTCCTGCAGCAGGAAATCCCGAACTGGAAAAACGTTTAATCGAAGCATGCCTCGAAGTGATTCATCATGACGCTCTTATTGGCATGCAAGATATGGGGGCAGCAGGGTTAACCTCATCAGGAAGTGAGATGGCATCAAAAGCAGGAACGGGAATGTTATTGAATTTAGATTTAGTTCCTCAAGCAGAAGAAAATATGTCTGCATATGAAATGATGTTATCGGAAACGCAAGAAAGAATGCTGTTAGTTGTGAAAAAAGGTGCAGAACAAGAAATTATCAATCTGTTCCAAAAGCACGATGTTGAAGCAGTAGCAGTTGGTGAAGTAATCGAGGAAAAAGTTTTTCGAATCGAGCATCAAGAAAAAATCTGGGCTGATCTTCCGGTTGATGCGTTAGATAAAGATGCACCTGTCTACCATTTACCGTCGAAAGAAGCGACCTACTATAAGGAATTTCAGAAGCTTGAAAACACTGTACCGGAAATAAAAGAATATGGTGAAATGTTAAAACTGTTACTACAGAGCCCAACGATTGCAAGTAAGGAATGGGTGTATGATCAATTTGATTCAGAAGCACGTGGGAATACACTTGTCGGACCGGGGTCTGGAGCTGCTGTTGTTAAAATTGAAGGAAAAGATAAAGCAATCGCTATTTCGGCAGACTGTAATGCTCGTTACATTTATTTAGATCCAGAAGTTGGCGGGAAAATTGCTGTAGCAGAAGCTTGTCGAAACATTATCGTTTCAGGTGCTAAACCAATTGGAATTACGGATGGATTAAACTATGGAAATCCAACGAATGAAGAAGTGTTTTGGCAAATGGAGAAAAGCATTGATGGAATTAGTGAAGCATGCCGAGCGTTAAACGTGCCTGTCATTAGCGGAAATGTATCCATGTACAACCAATCGTATGGAGAGCCGATTTTTCCTACTCCAATAATTGGAATCGTTGGATTATTCGAATCACTCGATCATATTACGCCAAATGCGTTTCAACAAGCCGGAGATGTGATCTATGTAGTAGGAAAAGCAGATGAAGAATTTGCCGGAACAGAAATTCAAAATCTTTTACAAGGCGAGTATAAAGGAAAAGCACCACAAATTGATCTAGACATTGAAAAAGAACGTCAAACAAAAATTTTACAAGCCATCCAAGAAGGAATTCTTGCTTCAGCTGAAGATATTGCTGAAGGTGGCTTGGCAGTCGCACTTGCTGAAAAAGCAATTCGTGGAAACGTTGGAATTGATGTTACGTTACAAGATAACCCAACAGTAGAATTATTCAGTGAAACACAATCCCGCTTTGTTATTTCGGTAAAAGCGGAAAACGTGGAAGCATTTGAAAAAATTGGGCTGGAAGTAACTAAAATGGGTACAGTTACTGAAGAGAACTTTATTGTACGAACGGCTGATGGAGAGGTTTTAATTGAGGAAAAAATAGATGAACTTAAAAAAGGATGGAAAGAAAGTATTCCAACCTTACTGGGTTCTAAATAAAAGTAGAGGTTGTTGCGGTGCCGTTCTTCGGTATTTCTACGGAGAAGAGGTACGAGAGCAGTCGTCGCGGTGCCGTTATCCAGTATTTTTGCATAGAAAAGGTACACGGGATAACACTACAGACAAATTCTATCACTTTTATAGATAGTAATTCTCATAGAGAACAAATTGTACCACTTACGATTCAACTTTGTCAGAAAGCAACAATACTAAAGCATGCAAGTTATCTAAATAATGTGCAGGAAGGTTTACGAAAACAACTTAAAAAAATGAGGAATGACAATGTTTGCTATTTGGGGTCATAAGAAGGCTGCTGAAATAACATATTATGGACTACATGCACAGCAACACCGTGGACAAGACGGGGCAGGAATTGTTGTGACTGATGGGAAGGAATTAACTGTTCATAAAGATGTTGGTTTAGTAAATGACGTGTTTTCAGGATTTAATTTCAATAAAAATCAAGGTCATGCTGCTATAGGACATGTCCGAAATGCAACGCAAGATGATGGTGTGTTTAATAATGTCCAACCATTTGTGTTCCGTACGTTAAATGGTAGTACAGCAATTGCGCATAATGGGAAAATTGTTAACGCGGATAGTATACGGAAAAATTTAGAGGCAGCGGGAAGTATTTTGCAGACCACTTCCGATACAGAAGTTTTAGCACATTTAATGAGAAAAAATAATCAAAAACCTACAGAAGAAGCGATCATTGAAAGTTTAAGAATGCTTGTAGG
>NZ_JBPPZG010000122.1:0-12124 GCF_051918545.1 Pseudogracilibacillus amylolyticus (SeqCode)
CAGTTTCTCTTAAATTTAGTACCCAGATTTGTAAATTGTTCCCAAAAGAGCGCTGAATTAGTTTTCGGCAAATTTACTTTCGTAATTTGGGATTATAGTTTAGCAGTTACATTTTCTGTCAAACTTCGATTCCTTTTATTAATTATATAATTAATAGGGTATAACAATCTATAACTTTCCTGCTCATATACTTGTACTGGCTTGTAATTTAACTCATGAAAAATTAAACGAGCGACATGAAAATTCGATATATTATTGTCATTCACATAAACATCTATATTCATCCTTAAGTCACCTTCTTATCCTAAATTGGTTGAGGCTCACCAATAGGTGAAGCCTCATAATCATAAATTACTTAATCTTGCCACCATACATCACTGAGAACTTAACTTTTTTAGTATTAGGATTTGATTTAATTAACTTCATTGTTTTTACCTCCTTTATTTACCATTAAATACATTTTATACCTTTTTCAAAAATATTTCAAGTATATTTCATAACTATTTTTTAAACTCATAATTTTTTGAATCATTAGAGCGTTTAATTACACCAAATATAAGTATTCTAGATTTCTGCAACTTTTTTAGAAATAAGAGATTTTTTGTTATCCTCCATTATTTCAGACCTATAGATAGACTTCTTAAATTAATTGTCAAACTCCTCTTTTTTTTTACAAAACAAAAAACACACTTATAAATACGAATTATTTTCTTTTTAAGCCCAAACTTTTGTAGATTGACAAATATTGTATTCATAATTCTGTAGAATATTTTTATTCCCTCGAAATAGATTAATAACACAGTATTTCCAATTTTAGGGGACTATGGTATGCTTTGGGCAATAAATAATAGGGAGGAATGTTAGAATGAATATTTACAAAAGAATACTATTACTAGGATTAATTTTTGTATTAACCTTCACCATGACTCCTACAAAATTATTTGCTTCCGAGAAATCTGAAACAGATTCTAAACATGCATTAGCTTTTCAAACATCATTGGAAAATAAAGAATTAGAAAAATTAAGTAACAAAGATGGACTAGTTAGGTTAGATGAAAATAACCCGTTAACTATTACATTTGAAGATGGCAGTAAAATCGTATATGAATTGGATATCACGGAATCCCCAATTTCAACAATTAACAATGTGACTCCCATGAGTACTAAAACTTATACTGTCACTAAATATTATTATGTCGGAATTTCAAGTTTAACTGTAAAATTACACACTGATGTCACACATAAGGGAAGAGATGTTACTATAAATAGGGCTTATGACAGTAGATCAGCAACATTTGGAAAATGGTCTAATACTGGGACTTCAATTATAAGGAAAAATGGTTCTGGTGGTACTTATGCCATATCAGAGGCCTATGGTAATTACACGTATACCATATTAAATGTGGGTGATATTTACACAGGGGCATCTCGTATTCAATCCCATATAGACCCAGGTGGTGTCGCTTATTTGAAAGTACTTAAATAAATACTCTGTTTGTTTATAAATGGTTAAAACGGCTATGTACATTTTTTTCGTAGCCGTTTTTTCCTTTATACAGAAATGACTGTGTTTTTTATGGCTATCCGTGGCTAAAACTAGTTCCTTTTTAAAACAGATATTTATTTTTTATTTTATGTTTAATTATTTTATAATAAAAATATACGTTGTTTTCTTCCAAACAGGCTCGATAATTTTAGCGTGAAATATTTCTAACCAAACTGACGTGGTTTATTAGGAAGGTTTGTAGCAGGATGTGGAGTTTTACGAACTATGCAATGTGGGGCGGTGATAACTTCAAAAGTTTTCCTCATTATAACAGCAATACTAGAATCGGATTAATAGCGCCACGAAGTTTTTAATTGCAACATACGGGAGGAATTGGAATGCAAAGTAAACTTAGAAAATCGTCGTCGGATAAAATTATATCTGGAGTTTGTGGGGGTATTGCTGAATATTTCGGTATTCCCTCTTTAGGGGTTAGATTTATCTTTTTGATTTTACCTGCAAGTATTCTAATTTATATAATACTTGCATATACAATGTCCGATGGTTCACCTTCATTGTAATAAAAGTTTAGCTACAGATAAGGTTCTAAAGCAATTAACAAAAATATTTTAAACTATGTCATAAAAGTTTTATTCCAAACAGAATGATATTTGCATTAATAGATTGATTGTACAATATAGAATATGTATCGTTTGAGGCATTGAACTTTAAGGTAGGACTTTAGCCAACATAACACCCTGTACCATTTACCTTCTCCCCAAAGGGGGGTCCCAGCGAAGTTGTCACGAAAAGCAAATTATAAAAAATACCACAATTAAAGGTACTTACAATAGGAATTTTATCTGCTGTATACGGGGTAGCGTCAGGAAAATGCTGATTTGCAACGCTAAGCCCATTTCCTTGACGCTACCCCTGGCTAATTTTGAAAACGCACGTAATCTAAATGCGGTAGTTTTCGATAAAACGGGTACACTTACAGAAGGTAAATTCGGGATAACAGATATCATACCAAGTGAAGGATTTAGTGAAGAAGATGTTCTCGTTTGGGGAGCAAGCTTGGAACAAAATTCTGAACACCCAATTGCTGCCGGTATTGTAAAATCAGCACTTGACCGTGGGATTAAGCTTAAGCCTATTACGGAATTCAATTCAATAACGGGTAAAGGGATTGAAGGAATAATAGAGGGAAAAAAAGTAAATGCGGTAAGTCCTGGTTTTGTTAATAGTCAAAATATGGATTATAATAAACGAAAATTCAATGAACTGTCTGAAGTAGGTAAGACGGTAATATTTGTATTACTAGATGATGAACTAATTGGGATGATTGCACTTGCGGATATTATTCGTGAGTCTGCCAAAGAAGCAATTTCCGAATTGAAGGAAAATGGTGTCCATTCCATCATGCTTACTGGAGATAATGAAAAGGTAGCTCATTGGGTGGCAAAACAATTAGATATAGATGAAGTTTATGCAGAAGTTTTACCAGATGATAAAGCAAATCAGGTAAAGGAAATTCAGTCAAAAGGTTGGAAGGTTGCAATGACTGGAGATGGAGTAAACGATGCTCCAGCACTTGCAACAGCTGACTTAGGAATCGCAATAGGAGCAGGAACAGATGTAGCTATGGAGACAGCCGATGTAGTACTAGTTAAAAGTAACCCAAAAGATGTTGTCGATCTAATGGAACTATCTAAAAAAACATATCGAAAAATGGTGCAAAATTTATGGTGGGCAACAGGATACAACATTTTTGCTATTCCATTAGCAGCAGGAATTTTAGCGCCGATTGGTATAGTTTTAAGCCCAGCAGTCGGAGCAGTTTTAATGAGCTTAAGTACGATAATTGTTGCAATTAATGCGAAATTATTAAAAGCGTAAAAATTAATCATTTATAATGATATATTCTCCCTAAAATGAAAAAGAGATTTATGATCTAAATGGACAAGCCGTACCGCTTCAAAGGTATCTTCGGACAAGTAAAAAATACAGTTAAAATTGCAAAGATAGATTAATGGTACCAACTAGTCAACAGAAGTAAATTTGATTTAAATATGTGAAAATGAAAATATGGTGTCTAATATAGGGATAATGCATGCGAAAGGAATGGAAATGGTATAATGAATTGGAGAAAAAACAACGGAGTGAGTCTAATTGAAATTTAAATTAAGTATGTTTATGTTATTGGCCGCTGTTTTATTAGTAGTTGCTTGTAGCAATGAAAGTATACCCGAACAAGGTTCTACCGAAGACGTCAAGGAATTGGTTCATGAATATAGTGTAGGGGATATAAAAGATGAAACTGCCTCTATCACATCAGAAAAATTAATTGTTACAAATAGTGATGAAAAAGAAACTACCTATTTATTGCCTGAGGATGAATTTTTTGTTTCCATCGCACCTTTCATCAATGAAACCCATCCTTGTACTAACCACAGTTTAACAGGTTGTCAAGGTGAAATGGTAGAGGAAGAATTTGATGTGTATATTGAAGACAAGGAAGGCAATGTAGTGTTGGAAGATACATTGAGAACAGAGGAAAACGGGTTTTTCGATCTATGGCTGCCACGAGATAAAACATATCATATAACAATTAATCATAATGGAAAAAAAGTGGAGTCAGAGTTTTCTACTTTTAAACAAGACGGCACTTGTATAACAACAATGCAGTTAACATAAAACAAAAGCACCTAAATGAGGTGCTTTTTATGTTAAAGGGTATAACTTCAATACTAAAATTGAATTCACTTACTTTGAAAGTATTTTAATTGAACAACGAAAGGCGAGGTGCAGTCCTCTTCAAATTGCGAGGCAATTAGTAGGGGTTAGCCTTTACGGTCTTGAGTTTCAATGTATTTTTATAATATCTAAAGGAGATCCACCAGTTGTTACTATCAGATAACTACTGCTCCAAAAATAGGGTTTCCAATAATATTTTTTGTGATGAGTCTTGGAATTCCTTTCTGAATATCTAGTACTTCAGTTTTAAAACTATTAAGTAAGAGTAATTAAACAAATTGAAGCTACATATAAATAAACTAGTGAGAATATTGGACAAGGAGGGAATAATATTGATATTTGATATTCCTTGGTGGGTTTTTTTGATGGTTTTATTTATATGTTTTAGCGGGTATATGGCGCTTCGGGCAATGCGTGCGGAGAGAAAATTAGAACAGCAATTTATAGAGCGGGAAGGGCAAATTTATATGGAGAGATTGGAGAAGGAAAGGGCTAGGAGACAACAGTCAAATTAAGAAAACAGACGATACAGTTGATCGTCTGTTTTACTATCTTTACCCCATAACTTGGCTCTCTTCAAAAATATTTTTAAACTCATCTAGCTTGATATCAATGTCTGTTTCGTCAAGAATTTTGTTCATTTTTTCCATTGCTTCTTGTGGATCAATTTTACGTTCAACTAGTTTACGACGAATTTCAGATTCATTTTCTTCTAATGTTCCAACATCTTCTTCGACTTCTTTTTTATCTGTAACTTCGATAATATGGAAACCATAGTCAGATTGAACTGGTTCACTTATGTCGCCAACTTCCATTGAAAATGCTTTATCTTCAAATTCCGGAACCATTGAGCCAACTGTGAAAAATCCTAGTTCGCCACCTTGGACAGCACTCCCCTCATCTGTGGAGTATTCTTTCGCTAATTTTGCAAAATCTTCACCTTTGTCCAACTTTTTCTCAACTTCTTTTGCGGTATCTTCATCTTCAACTAAAATATGGCGTGCTTCTATTTCCGTTTTCATTCTATCATAGTAAGTTTTAATTTCCTCATCTGTTACTTCGATACCTTCTGTGACAGCAGCTTCTTGTAACAGACTATTCTTAATATCCTTTTTTAAGTCTTCCTCTGTAATTCCTTGCATTTCTAGTACTTCTTCATACTCTTCTCCGACTTGTTCTTTAATCGTATTTAATTCTTCTTCAATCTGTTTGTCGGTTACCTCATATTTGTCTTCTAATACGGTAAGTGTGATTAATTCTTTTAACACTTCTGCGCCATTTCGTGCTTTTAACTCTTCATAAAATTCTTCTTTAGTTACATCCCCAGCATCCGTTTTTGCGACGATATCGGGATCCCCGTTTGAACCAGTATTTGAACCACAAGCTGTAAGTCCTAAAATTCCTATTGACAAAGAGGTTGCTAAAATTACTTTTTTCATCGTTACACTCCTTATTGCTACTTCCTAAATACAATTATATGAATTAGCGTATTTTTTTAGATAAAATTACTCTTTTTACAGAATACCACATCTATTGAAATAGATAAATGTTTTTAGTATAAAATTAGTATATTTTATACTATAACGAGCGCTAGTAAAAGGAGTGTCATAAAAAAAGAAGGTCAATATTTATCAACCTTCTTTCATCATTACGCTTCACTCTTTTTTTCGTTTATTTTTTCTTCTAAGTCCTTGATACTAGCTTCAATTTGTTCTAAGTATTCATGAATATTTTCTTGATGTGGCTCGATTGCACTCTTCCATTCCTCAACAGATGTTTTCATCTCTTGCGTAAGATCGTTAATGAGTGCTACGCCTTCCTTCGATGTTTTTGCTATTTGATCTTTGAGACGTAAACCATCTTGAATGATATCATCGACAATTTTTTTCCATTCTATACTTTGTTGTTTTACGCGGTAACGAAGTTCTCTTCCTGAAGAAGGTGTTGTTAATAAAGTTGTTGCAGCGCTAATTGTTCCACCTACAATAAAACCAATAAGGATTGATTTACCTTTTGACATTTTTATGCTCCTTTCTCTAGTTAATTGATTGAACTGCTTATTTTTTCAGCGATTTCTTTTAGTTCTTCCATTGAAAATTCATCATTTCGTGTTATCCATTTTGCATCAAATCCATCCTCATCGCTGTATCGAGGAATTATGTGAATATGCAAATGAAACACAGATTGTCCTGCCATGATTTCATTATTGTTTAATAAATTCATTCCTACAGGGTTATATGTTTCTTTAATTGCTTGGGCGATTTTTGGGACTCGAGCAAACAATTCACCCGCTACGTCAGCAGGAGTTTCATAAATATCTCTCGTATGTACTTTTGGAATTACAAGTGTATGTCCGGTTGTTACTTGACTAATATCCATAAAGGCATAAACATGATCATCTTCGTACACTTTTGCGGATGGTATTTCACCTTCAACAATTTTACAAAAAAGGCAATCGTCATGTTTCATAAGTTAACAACTCCTCAGTATATAGTAATTGTAAGTACAGTTTATCATAAAGACTCGGACAAGTATATGAAGGTTATGTTAAATCTGTATTATAAGCTTTCTATTTATTATCTTCGTGTAAGAAAAATGTATAACGTCATAAAAATGGAATGTTTATGTTGGAAATAAAATAAACAGACTGCACTAAACATCCATTTAGCACAGTCTGCTTTAAGAAGAAGCCGAGTTAGCGACCATTGACTTCGGGGACATTTTTCGGCATCAATGATGCGTTTAAGTGATTTTTATCTCACTAAAACAGATGGTCAGCACTATAACGATAAAGGATATAGTGGCTTTCTCAGGTTCTTCATTCTTTATTGTAATCATTTCTTTAAATATTATACATCATGTTAAAATATACTATATACTAATGGTTAATGACTGCTTTAATTTTAAATAATTTACACAGTTTGAGGAGGATTTGATGCAACCGTTATTGCAAATAGATAATCTAATTGGTGGATATTCGAATAAGAATGTTTTGCATAAAATTTCTTTTAACGTTAACAAAGAAGAAATCGTTGGGTTAATCGGACTGAATGGAGCCGGTAAAAGTACAACTATTAAGCATATTATCGGCTTAATGCAAGAAAAAAGTGGAACGATTCAAATCAATGGACAAACTTTTAAGCAGGATCCAACAGCATACCGAAAACAAATCGCTTATATTCCAGAGCAACCAATTCTTTATGATGAGTTGACATTATATGAGCATTTACGTTTAACGGCAATGGCCTATGATATAGAAGAATCTATATTTAAAGAAAGATTGCCAGCACTTCTTAAAGCATTTCGGATGGAGCGACATTTACATTGGTTTCCTGTTCATTTTTCAAAAGGAATGCGCCAAAAAGTAATGATTATGTGTGCATTTTTGATTGAACCAGCTTTATATATTGTGGATGAGCCGTTTGTAGGTCTTGATCCTTTAGGAATAAAATCGTATTTGGAATGGATGGACGAAATGAAAAGTAAAGGGGCAGGCGTGTTAATGTCGACACATATTTTAGCGACTGCAGAGCGATATTGTGATCGATTTGTAATTTTACATGAAGGGGAAATTCGCGCCGTGGGAGCACTTCATGAATTGCAAAAGGAGTTTCAAATGCCCGATGCATCACTAGACGATATATATGTTCAATTGACGAAGGAAGAAAGCAATGTTTAATCCAAATGACTTATTTAAACAACGGTTAAGTGAGCATATTAAACTTCTGAATCGATATTTACGCTATATTTTTAATGGGCATTTCATGATTGCCCTCCTATTTATAATCATTACGCTCGCAGTTTATTATCAACGCTGGTTGGAAAATATTAATGAAAATTTTCCTGCTGCATTTGTGATCGCGCTAGTGCTTGGTTTTGTCGTGAGTTACAATCCAATCCAAATGTTTTTAAAAGAGCCCGATAAAGTGTTTTTGATTGTAAAAGAAGAACAAATGCAACCATACTTTCGTTTAACACTTGTCTATAATTATGTTGTTCAGCTCTATTTAGTCTTGATCGCAATGGCTGCTGTCATGCCACTTTATGGACAAGTGTATCCAAGTAGAGGAAAACAAGATTATCTATTGATCTTTGTAATTATTCTAGTCGTGAAAGCTTGGAATTTGATTTCTAATTGGTATATGTTAAAAATTCGCAATGTAAAGATAAGGATTTTTGATAAACTAATTAGAACATTGTTAAGTATTGGGTTATTTTACTTTTTCATAGTAGGGCAGTTTGTCGTTATAATTACTGTGTTCTTTTTTGCAATAATCGTCAACAATATTATTTTAGCGAGGAGACAATCTGGACTTGCTTGGGATCTATTAATTGAAAATGATCAAAATCGTCTCGCATTATTTTATCGCTTTGTAAGCATGTTTGCAGATGCACCGCAAATAACGAAACGACTAAAGAAAAGAAGGTTTCTTGCTTCTTTAATCAATAAAAATATCTCGTTTCAACATGAAGCGACGTTTGATTATTTGTATCGACTTACGTTTATACGGAGTGGCGACTATCTAAGTATGTATATTCGTTTAATAGTGCTTGGGGGCGTAATTATCTTTTTTGTACCCAATAGTTGGTTAAAAATAATTTTTGCTTTATTATTCATTTATATGGCGAATTTTCAGATGATTACACTCTATTATCATTACCGAACAAGTATCTGGCTAGATTTATATCCTGTTGATCAAACGATAAGAAAAAAGGCTTTTTTAAAATTTCTCACTCAATTAACCCTCATTCAAACTATTATTTTTGCTGCATTATTTTTAGTCTGGTTTGATTTTGTCAGTCTTGCATTGACCTTTGCGGCAGGAATATTGTTTAATTATTTATTTAATAATGGCTATGTAAAAAGAAAAATTGAAAGTTAAAAAGGGATTGAGACATAGTTATAATGAGCGAAAAGCCGAGTAATTTATAAATCGCATCATATGAATTCCCCTTGAGATATGGAGATGATTCATATGTAGATTCTTATGTCACAGTCTCCCAGATACTAGGCTATAATGTTTATGAAAAAGCCAATCAAAAAATCCGAACTATTATAGTTATAGTCCGGATTTTTTTGATTGATAATTATTTTATCTATGTTTTTCCTGATAAGTAAAATAGGCACCGATAAGCATTTTTGCTGCAATCGGCATTGCTTTTTCATCAAAATCAAACTTAGGATGGTGATGCGGATACGTTTGTCCTTCTATTTTGGCGCCAGTAAAGAAAAAAGCACCTGGTTTAACGTTTAAATAATGCGCGAAATCTTCTCCACCCATTTGTGGGGCAACTTCGATTGCATTTTTTATTTCCGGAATTTGTTTAGTTGTTTCAAAAACAATTTCTGTTTCTTCTTCATGGTTGATGACAGGTGGATATCCTTCAGAATATTTAAGTTCATATTCTGCATTGTTTGCAATACATATACCTTTTACAACGCGTTCCATTTCTTCTTTTACAATGCTCTGAATTTCTGAATCGAGATAGCGGACAGTTCCAACTAAAGTGGCTTTATCTGCGATTATATTAAATGTATTTCCGGCATCAAAACGTCCAACCGTAATAACGGCTGTTTTTAATGGATCAATTCTTCTACTAACGATATTTTGAAGTTGAGAAACTACTTCAGAACCAATAACAACAGCATCTTTTGTTTGGTGTGGATAGGCACCATGACCACCTTGGCCTAAAATAGTAATTTCAAAACGATCCGTTCCAGCCATGAAAACGCCTGGTTTCGTTTCTATATTTCCCAATGTAGAAGTTGCCCATAAATGATTTCCAAATACAGCATCGACATCATCTAGTTTGCCGGAACCGACAATAGAAATAGCACCGCCCGGAGTTTCTTCTTCTGCGTGTTGATGCAAGAAAACAATCGTTCCTTCAAGTTTGTCTTGAAATTCTTTCATCACTTTTGCAAGAACAAGTAATGTAGCTGTATGACCATCATGACCACATGCATGCATCGCTCCAGGGTTTTTTGATTTATAAGGAACATCTTTTTCATCTTGGATGGCTAATGCATCGAAATCTGCTCGTAATGCGACAGTTTTACCAGGTTTAGCTCCTTTTAAAGTAGCAATAACACCGTTACCGCCTATGTTTTTCTCATATGGTATCTCTAATTTTTCATAGAAGTCCGCAATGTATTGCGCAGTTTTAAACTCTTGAAAAGATACTTCAGGGTATTGGTGTAAATAACGTCTTATTTCGACCATTTCAGAATACATATTATCAATGGATTGATGGATTTTTGAAAGCATTAAAAAAAGCCCCCTTTTTTAGTGGAAAATAGTACACCACTAGTATAGCATTTTTTCTAATTAAAACGATATTCACAAAACTTTTATAATTTAACATGAAATCTTCAATAGCTAACCTTCCTAATTGGATAGGGTATATTATCATTGATTAATTTGTTTAATGTGAATGGAAGATGTTTTACTAAGATCAATATAATTTTCACCAACTTGAATAAGGGGATGAACGGGGTTATTTCTAGGAATTAAAAGTATTCTGCCTTTACTTCCGTCTGTTAATACAACTGTGTTACCGATTAAACTAGTCATGATATTTTCAATAAACAATCTTGTTATTAATGGATCTAGGGCACCGAATCTATCTTTATCAAGTTGTATTAATACTTCGTAAAATGGAGATTCATTTCGATAAACTCTTCTAGAGGTCATTGCATGGAATACATCGGCAACAGCAACAATACGACTGAATATATCAATTTTGTTCTTTGTGATACCAAACGGATACCCGCTACCATCCATTCTTTCATGGTGTTGCAGGGCTACAAGCGCTTGACGGTGATTCGTTCCAACAGAATTTTTAATAATTTCATAACCGAAAATAGTATGATTTTTCATAATGGCATATTCCTGCTCGGTTAATTTTCCGGGTTTATTTAAAATTTCTTGCGGGATATATATTTTCCCAATATCATGTAGTAATGCTGCAGTTGATAATTGCAAGAGCTCTTTATGATTAAGTCCCATCCATTTACCAATTAAACTTGCGATCGCACTCACAGCAATATTATGTCTAAATGTATAATCATCTTTTGTTTGAAGTGACGATAGTAAATTGGTGACATGTGTTTCATCAGCGATTTTATGAATAATTGGTACGACGTTTACCCGTAAATCTTCTAAAGGAACTTTTCCCGTCTCACGTATTTCATCAAAAATCTCTCTCACTTCCAAAACAGTTTCATCAATCATTTTATCATGTGGATGTTGTTTTAATTCAGTAGATTGAATTGAAACAACATCCGTAGGCCTAAGTTTAATACCATGTTGAATCAATTTTTTAATATTTTCATATGTAAGTATTGTAAAAATAGGTAATAATAATACCCCTTTATGACTATAAATATCCTTCTTAGTAATTTTTCCAATTAAACTTTCTGGATGTTTCATAATGTATAGCCCTTCTTTCATTATGAAAATAGTTATTTTTATCCATATTATCCTATTTAATTAAAAAAAGGAATTAAACTTTATTATTTTATAGAATTAAGTTAGATATATATACCTATTTTCGGTCGTGTTACGAATGGGTAATGGGAGTAAGTGCTCATTTTAAGTGAGAAGGTAACAGAACATAACATTTTCAGTTCACCTCTTGCATCCTACAACTTAATTTGTTATATTACAGGTAATTAAATATTATTTTTCTAAATTCACTAACTTTTTAAGTGAGTATGGAGGCGCAAAGACCATCAGTAAATAATCGGAGGAGAATGAGCTCTGTTGAGGGTTATTGAAAGGGGAATTTGCCGAAGTTTTAAGAAACTCATTATCTTAAAGCTGGGTCTGTATCGAATAGGTGCAGGACTGTCATATAGGAAACTATATGGAGGGCTAT
>NZ_JBPPZG010000123.1:0-11900 GCF_051918545.1 Pseudogracilibacillus amylolyticus (SeqCode)
TTAAAGATACATTGATGTTGGAGTCGCCGTCGACCCTTGAAGGATCGTTTCGGTTCCTTGAATTACTCGGAATAACAGGGATTTAAATCCGTTGATACAAAGAGTCACCATAAAATCCCTAAACATGCGGTCGAACTATGGAAGGATCCGGTATATGCAATAAAGATGCAAATGTTAGCACAAAAAAAGAAAATACAAAAACAAACTCCTGAAGAGCGAATCAATGAAATAAATCAAGAGTTAATAGAATTCCAAAAGAAATATAAAGCAAAAAGCATCTCGAAAGCATTTAGCGGGATAGATCTGGAATCAATGGATGATCCGAGTGATTATTATGAATGGCGGGATTTAGAGGAAGAAAAAGAGGAATTACTAACAATGTTAATTGAGGATAGTGGTCATGAATAAAAATGAAAAACAGGCTAAACTTCTGCCTGCCGATATAAACAATATCCTAGACAAATATGGCCACTTGCTTCAATCCTATACTGGATACCGGAGTATCACGCAGTTCGTAATGCAGGCATTACTTAATTATAATTGGCCAGGTAACATTCGTGAATTGAAAAATGTTATAAAACGATTAATTGTTTTTTCTGAACAAGGAACGATCAAAATAGAGGATTTACCTTTTGAGGTTCACGAATCCACAGAGGGAAAAATACTTGATTCAGAACATAGTCAACTGTCGTTGAAGGAACAACTACAAAAAAATGAAAGAGAAATCATCACGAGAGGGTTAAGAAGAGTAAGAGGAAATAAAAAGCAATGTGCGGGAAATTTGGATATCACCAGGGCGACATTATATAACCGGATGAGGGTGCTAGATATTGATATATAAACCTTATGTTTTAAATATTTACATTATTTTCTAATAAGGATCCACACTGTGAAAGCTCTAACTCGACATCTCGCATTCCTTCAATCAATTATTATATTCAATATATGTGATCGAATTACTAACGGGATACACAAGATTGCTAAACAATCCTTGTATCCCATTATATAAACTATAACACAATTAAATCATAATCCATTGTCATTAAATTCACTATTTCGTGTTCGGTTACGACAATATTGTCTTCTAAACGAACTCCAAATTCATTTTTTATATATATTCCAGGTTCTACAGTGAAGGCCATGCCTTGCTGAATTGTATTTCGATTAGATTGAGTAATATATGGTTCCTCGTGAGCATCTAATCCTATCCCATGGCCTAGTCTATGTGTAAAACAATCTCCATACCCTGCTTCAGAAATAATTTCTCTAGCAGTTGCATCAATGTCACCAATAGTTTTTCCTATCTTTATCGATTCTATTGAAGTGGAAATGGCGTCTTTAACTATATTGTATACTTCTTTTTGTTTATTGGAAACATTTCCAATACCGATTGTCCTCGTCATATCTCCTACATACCCATTGAATGTGGCACCGAAATCGATAACAATGAAGTCACCGTCTTCTATTGTCTTTTCCGATGCCCTGCCATGTGGCAATGCACCACGATAACCCGATGCTACAATAGTAGAAAAAGGTGTCCCTTGTGAACCTCTTAACCTCATTTCATATTCTAATTTAGCCGCTACCTCTACTTCCTTTTTTCCTATTTCTATTGTAGGTAACGTAGCTTGTAAACTCTCTTCCAGAATATGAACCGCTTTTTTCATCATGTTTACTTCTTCCATATTCTTTTGGAGACGCATTTCTTTAATGATGTTCGTTGCATTAGACGTTTGATGAATTCCAAGTTCTTTTAAAAACTGATATTCCAATAAGCGCATTTGATTTGTTTCTACAGCAACCTTTTGTGTTAGAGAAATATTTTCCCTTAAGGAAGGTAGTAGAGAATAAGGCCCCTCTTCATCTGAATACGAAAAAACAATTTCATCTTGACTCAGGGTAAGTTTCGACTTTTCTACTTCTGGAGCAAGATATGTTCCCTTTCCACTCCTGTCTAAAAAATACAATAACAACCTTTCGCTCATTGAGAAATTATTTCCAGTCAAATAATATAAATTAGAGCCTGGAACTAGAACCATTAAATCAATATCTTGTTCTCGCATCATTTTTAATGTTGTTTCTTTTCTTTTATCAAACATTCAAACACTCCTTCGTCATTTGATTATGATTTCCCAATTTTGAATACAGACGAAAAGAAGTTATACAAGGCATCTCCTGCGATAAATCCTGCAGCCATAATCGTCATCAACTGATGATCTTGATTGTTATTCTTTTTATAAACAATAAAACGAATTACAATTCCTGCTAGCACTGCCCATCCAGCTATTGGATTAACTAAGAGCAAACCAGTTGCTAATAAAACCCCCATCTGCCTCTTGGGACCACCGATCAATTGAATCAGTGCTCCTGGAATAGCCCAAATTAATAGTTTGATAGCAATATCAGGAGAAACTCCTGATTCGATAGTAGCAGCATAAACGAAGTTAACTGGCGGAATTAAATCTCTTTCAAAATAACTTTGGAAAGAAAGATAAACCACTGTAACCGTTACCACAAAGGCTAATAAGGCTGCAAATAATTGTTGCCTTCTACCTTCCTTTTCAAAAACGGGATCTTTTCCTTCTCCTCTTAACATATAACCCGTTTTCAAATCATATCCCATATCAGCAAATGCCACACCAGTTGAAGCACTATACCCCACTAATAAAGCCAACGCTTCTTTAGGAAAGCCAATTAAAATTCCAATAATTAACGTAATCAGTGCAACTGCAAAAGCTGGGAACCATCCGGCATGCATCGCTGCAATTCCAACAATTAATTCATGTGCAAATGCAGATAGCGTTGCAAATAATAAAAATCCGATTAACATCCCAAAAGACATATCCGTATAAATCCCCGTAATAAGTGCCATCAAAAGCGTTATCGCCAAATAAGCAAGCGTACCATAACCAAATCCTTGAGCAATGTCTTTTTCCGATCTTGAAAACTCATTTGTTTGCGATTTTTTGTCACTATTCGCATCTTTTTTATTAAAAATTAAAAAGACAACTTGAATTAACGCAACGATTCCTGCCCCTATCATAAAACCGTGTGGAATATATAACTCATTTATATCTATACCAAATAATTGAATAGAATAACCCCGAAGTAATAAACCAACACCAAACATCGTTAACGCCCAAATGTTTCCAATAAATGCTACACCGAATGCAGACATTGGTATTTTAGCAATAGAACCCAAAATACCAATAACGATGCCTGTCCCTAATATTTTAGCCCTTTTTCCACCCTCATCTCCCGCTCTAATTGCTTCCGCAGTAGCAATACCGGGAGGCCAAGCTTCTTTTGCTGGAAACACTTTTGAATCAAAAAATTTATATAATAATAGTGCATCGACAAACATTGCAAGAGTTACTCCTAGTAACAATGGTAAAATTAACTCTGGCATCCCCATTACAAATGGAATTCCTATCGGCAGTAACAAACTACTTGCCGCACCAAAAGTAGCAGCTGAAATGGAGGTTTGCACAATATTCTGTCTGTGAATTGATTTAAAACTCATAAACTGTTGAAGTGGTACTCTAGCAATGATCATTGCAAATATTGCCCCAATGATAGAAGTATTAGCGGATATTCCAAGCGTTGTAATTAACTGCATCCCAATGACAGCTCCAAATATCGCTGTCAACACTATTAATATAATAGTTAATGGATTAAATATAGTTGGATGTTTTTTCTCGGGCATTATCCTCTTCCTTCCTTATAAAAAATTATAAATCATCTGTTGAATCTCCTTTGTTTCTTC
The DNA here is from genome assembly GCF_051918545.1 of Pseudogracilibacillus amylolyticus (SeqCode). Lineage (NCBI taxonomy): Bacteria > Bacillati > Bacillota > Bacilli > Caryophanales > Bacillaceae > Pseudogracilibacillus > Pseudogracilibacillus amylolyticus (SeqCode). Next base: position 3,767 of record NZ_JBPPZG010000123.1, read on the forward strand.
TAATAAAATTTGCAACATTTCCTCTTTCTTCTTATCATTAAGGCGGTACTGGGGCCCTGCAATTGTAACGGATGCTACGACTTGGTCATTTTTATCAAATAACGGAACGCCCAGGCCAAAAACTTGATCTGTATACTCCCCACATGTGTAACTCCAGCCTTGTTTTTTAATTTCATCTAATTCTTTTACTAACGAATTCATGTCATTAGTAGTATTTACAGTAAAACGTTGAAAGCCATCTTCCATCACATGTATCTGTTCGGCTTTAGATAAATAAGCCATTATGACTTTGCACGATGCCCCAACATATAAAGGGGTACGTGTACCAATTGAAACAGAGAATTTGATTCGTTCTTCACTCTCTGCAATTGCCAAAGTAACCCCTTCTGTATTTTCTTTCCAAGTTAAGAAGATTGACTCTTTCGTCAGTTCTGAAATCCTTTCCATGACAGGCAAAATATCTTCCGTTATCGACATTCTTTCTCTAATAATTTGACTAAACTCAACAAACTTAAGACCTAAATAATATTTTTTCGATTCTTTATCCTGTGTTAAAAATCCGTTCTTTTCATACGTTTTTAAAATTCGATTAATAGCCGTATGGCTTGTCTTCAATTCTCTCGCTAACTCTCTTACACCCCATGCTTTCTTTTCTTTCGTAAAACAATTTAACACTTGAATTGCATTATCTAATGTTTTTAAAATCATTCCAATCTCCTCCTGTTCTTTTATACTAAATGATCCAAACTAATTCTTCTAGTTAAAATCAAAACAGAAGGATAAGTGGAATTTTACAAATCTTTCTTAAAAATATTTCTTGCATCATGCAATGAAATAAATCCATTTTTCACATCCTGCTTCACTTGATGAAGCGGTCGATCTTCCGGATTACCATATCCTCCACCTGTTGCTGTTACTAATTCAACAATATCCCCTTTATTGAAAGGCAAACTCTTCACAATTCCTGTTGGGCCTACAACTGTACCATCCTTTTTAGTAACTTTAATATAACTATTCCCGCCTTCTTTTCCTCCATTTACTCCCCACGGTGCATGTTGGTGTCTACCAAAACTAACAGATAACTTTTGATGGTCACTTAAAGCTTGATATTTACGTATCACTCCGGAGCCCCCAATGAATTTTCCTGCTCCACCGCTATCACATCTTAATGAATATTCTTCAACCAACACACCATATCTAGCTTCTGCAACTTCAATTGGAATGTTATATGTTTCCCCATCCCCCATACAAAATTGTCCTCTTTGTCCATCTTGGTCGTTTGCTGCACCCCAACCACCAACTGATGGTTCTACTAATAAAAATGGTTCTTCCGTGTCAGGATGATCTCCGCTAATAACCACGGAGGATACGGATAAAAGATGACCTGCAGGTAGTTGATCAGGTATTTGTGGTGCTAACGCTTTCCAAATTAAATCTGCTCCACCTAATCGTCCCTCAAAATTCATTGAAACTGGTGCGGGTCTTTCAGCTGACAAGATGGAGCCTTTATCAGTGATAATTTTCAATGGTTGAAAGACACCTTCATTAATATTTTTAGTAGGGTGAATAACGGCTAAATACATCACTCTTACACTCGCCATAAGTCCATAGTAAGAACAATTTACTGGGGATTGAACTTGCTTGGCACTTCCCCTGAAATCACATATAAATTCATCGTCCGTTATTGTTACCTTAACGTTAATCGGATAAGGACCGCCGACATTGGGATCATCTTCTATAAAATCAGCTGCCTCAAAAGTTCCTTTTGGTAACTTTTTTAACGCTTGTTTGGATAATTCTTTTCCTTGTTCAAGTAAAAGATTAATAGATTGAATCACAAATTGTTTTTTATACGTTTGACACAGTTCTTCAAATCTTTTTTTGCCAGTACGTAAAGCCGCAATTTGTGCCCACATATCTCCTAAAGACTGATTCGGTAAACGTACATTCATTTCAATAATATCAACTACAGCTTGATTTATCTTACCGGATTCAAATAATTTAACACCAGGTAATTGTAACCCTTCCTGGTAAATTTCAGTTGAATCATTTGTAAACGAACCAGGATCTTTCCCACCAACTTCCGTCCAATGTCCTTTATTTACAGAAAATGCAACAATTTCATTTTCATAAAATATGGGCATCACTAGACCTACATCAGATAAATGGGAACCTCCTCCTACATACGGGTCATTTATTATGATGACATCGCCATCATGTAATTGTCTTCCACCATCGTACTTTTCGATTACATGTTGAACCATTGGACTTAACATGCCTATAAAACTAGTCACGCCATTCCCTTGACTTATTAAATTACCTTTAGCATCTGTTAAGCCACAAGCATAGTCTAGTGCTTCATAAAACATCGGGCTCATAGATGTTTTCGCTAGTGCAATAAACATCTCATCTCCTATAGATAGCAAGGAGTCTTTTATTACTTCAAGCATAAATGGACTTATTTTTTCCGCTTTTTCAGAGTTCATTATTAAACCCCCGTTTCGATAATTAAATTTCCATATTGATCAACTGTTAAGCTTTGACCTGAATACAGTAAGGTTGATGTTTGCTTTTCCTCGATAATAGCCGGGCCTTGTACGGTCATGTTTTTTCCCATTCGTTCTCTTGCATAAATATTCGTTTTTAACCAGCCACCATCCTCAAAATAAACATCTCGTTTTTCAATTAATGCGTTATCATCTTTATTTTCTTTAATTTCAAGTGGCTTTATTTTCTCTACTTGACCAAAACCTGTTAAATGAATATTTACAATCTCTGTTTTCGTGTTTGGTAGTTTAAATGTGTAATTCTGCTCATGTAATTCATGAAACTTCTCTACAATTTCGCTGCGTGTATCATCTGTCCATTCTCCATTTGGGACAGGCACTTTCACGGAATGTTCTTGACCAACATATCTCATATCTAAAAACCTGGTAAACATAATACTACTGGATTGCATTCCTTCTTCAATAAAATCTTGCGTGGCCTGCTTCTCAGTTTGTTCCCATTTCCTATTTATTTTGTTTAAATTGAGTTGCTCAAAAGGTTCTAAGTATGTCTGTATATAATCACGTCTTAGATCAGTTTGTAACATGCCCCATGCAGAAAATACAGCGGATGATACAGGTATAATAACTTTTTTTACTCCTAACTCTTTTCCTAATGCAGCTGCATGCATTGGACCGCCACCACCATAAGCAACCATGACAAAATCAGATGGATCGTAACCTTTACGTACGGAAATCAACCTCAACGCATTTAACATATTAGAATTAGCAATTTGAATAATGCCTAGTGCTCCGTCTTCAGTTGAAACATTAAATGGCTCTGCGATTTTTTTTGTCATCACTTGGTTAACATGTGACATATCAACATCGTAATCAAAGTTTTTAGCTGATAATCTGCCAGTAACTAAATGTGCATCTGTTGTAGTTGGAGAGTCACCACCTAAACCGTAAGCAACCGGTCCTGGATTAGAACCTGCAGATTCTGGTCCAACTTGAAGAGAACCTAGTTCATCAATCCAAGCAATAGAACCACCGCCATTTCCAATTTCAACAATATCAACTACTGGAGCTTTAATGGGATAACCAGAGTTTACTTCTGACTTTTCAATGAAATAGTCTGTTGTAATCTTAACTTCTGATTGATGAATTAACGAACACTTAGCTGTCGTACCTCCTATATCAAAAGCAATAATATTTTTTTCACCGATTAAATCACCTAAAACTTGTGCACCATAAATACCTGCCACAGGACCTGATTCAACCATTTGAATGGGTTCCTCTTTCGCATGTTCAAATGTTGTAGCACCGCCATTTGATTGCATAATGTATTTCGTACCATGAATTTTTTCACGTTCTAATTCTACATTTAGTTTATTGATATACTCATTAGCAATTGGTTTAACATAGGAATTTAATACCGTCGTATTTGTTCTTTCATACTCCCGCCATTCTTTTGATATTTCATATGAAGCAGTAACATAAACCTCTGGCCAATTCTCTTTTATATACTCTTTTGCCAATTGTTCGTGTATAGCATTTTTATAAGAATGTAAAAAGACAACTGCAATCGCTTCCACATTTTCTTGTTTAAAATAATTTAATGCTTTGCTTAGGTCATTCTTATTTAGTTCAACCAAAACTTCACCTTTGTAATTCAAACGCTCCTCCACTTCAAGTCGTAAATGTCTTTCAACAAAAGGCTCTGGCTTTTTATACTTAAAGTTATATAAATCTGGACGATTACCTCTCGCAATTTCTAAAACATCTTTTGTTCCTTTCGTCGTAATTAATCCAACCTTTACACCTTTTCTTTCCGTTAAGGTATTAATTACAACTGTTGAACCGTGGATAAACATTTCTATGTCAGTAGGCGAGATCCCACTTTTTTTTATGACGTTCATTACGCCCTTTTCATATTCACCAGGTGTAGTATGGTCTTTTGCAACGTCAAACTCACCATTTTTATTTACATAAACTAAATCAGTAAATGTACCGCCGATATCTGTCGCTACTCTCATCTTTCACACTCCTAGATGTACCTATATTCGAACCACTGGTTCTAATTTTGATTTGTTAATTATATTAACACACATATTCAGAAAACTTCAAGTATTAATTTTATTTTTTATTAATTAAATTCATTATCTAGGCTAACATCGCATTTAAGCCCCTTTATCACTTGGACACTAAAATTGAAGGAGAGTACAATGTTGTTATCGTGGAAATACTCGATAAAGATGGTGATTTAAATCGGAGAAGCAAAATAAGGTATTTGAAGATTTAAAGAAAAAATGTGAGAATGGCACTTGAAACAAATAAATACGCAACAACAGCTAAGACAGCTGGTGTCCATCCGGACTACCCTTAGAAAATGGATAAAGAAGTATGAGGCAGAAATTCGTGATCAGATGGAGTTAGAGGGTACAAGCATTACTCCAGTTGAACCAACTGAAAAAGATACAAATATGAATTGGAAATGAAGTTATTGGGCGAAAAAGAACTGGAAGTAGCTGTATGAAAAGATGTATTAAAAAAAGAATTAACTTTAGATTATTTATTTCAAATAGCATACGAGTGGATCTCAAAAGGATTTTTTATTAAGCGAATTCATGGTATCTTGGATCTAAATCGCTCCACATATTAAATGGAGGAAAGGAAAGTAGAGACTCAAGTTAAAAGAGGTAGACCAAGTCACAAGGTTTCTGATAATCAAATGGAAATCTCCTGAACTGTCACCACTACAAGCAACTGCAACAAGCACCGTAAAAATAATTGTTAAAATATTAAAAAGTATGAGTAGTCACTAAAAAAGCTACTTATTTAATTCAACAACGCTTTAAGAACTTAACATATTTTTAAAGAAGAGGCCGTTCCTCACACCAAAAAGACCAGCTCTATTTAATGATAAATTAATGAGCTGGTCTTCTTCATAAGTAATATTCAATTCCTATAAAACTATCTAACTGCCTTCTGAGTACTTAAGTCCCAAAACTTGGACTGTTGTTCAATCACTTTTTGTACCGCTTCTTCCTCATGAGGAAATAGTGTATCGACTGGGACTCCGCTGAAACTTTCCATAAATGGATCCTCTACCTTTGTTTTAATTCCACTCATCGCTTCAACGATCGCTAAGGAACAAAATGGTACATAAGCTGCACTATACCCACCCTCATGGGATAATACTAGACGACCATTACAATGTCTTTCCGCTAATTTTTTCATAAAATCAGCAAATCTGTAAAATCCATCAGCTGTAACCATCATTCTCGCTAAAGGATCAAAAAAGCTTGGATCTTGTCCGGCTGATACAATAATTAACTCTGGTTTAAATTGATCAACAATTGGTTCCACAACATTTTCAAATGCATGCATATATCCTGCATTTCCTGTCCCTGCAGGTAATGGAATATTTACTGTATACCCTTCCCCTTTTCCTTCACCACAATGTTCCACAAAACCACGCGTTGCCGGGAATAATCGATCTTGATGGAGTGAAATAAACAATGTACTGTCATCATCATAGAACGCCTGCTCAGTTCCGTTTCCATGGTGGACATCCCAGTCAAGCACTAGAATACGTTCTAAATTATATTTTCTCTTCGCATATTTCGCCGCTATAGCAACATTGTTAAAAATACAGAAACCCATTCCTTCCTGTGCTTCAGCGTGATGACCTGGTGGTCTTGTTAAAGCATATACATTCTCAACTTCACCTTCCATAACTGCATCAACAGCAGTCATTGCTCCCCCTGCAGATAACAAAGCAATTTCATATGACCCTCTTCCTACAATCGCAATCTGCCCTGCATCCCCACCATTTGCATCACTTAACTCTTTTACTTTATCTACATAACTAGGAATATGAAATAATTCAATTTCATCCCGCGTTGCCGGACGAGGAGCGATAGAATTCAATTGAGGGGTGAATCCACTTATATCAAGTAAATTTTTGAATCTTCTTTTCGTTTCTGGATCTTCTCCATAAGTATGAGCCTGAACCCAACCACCAGAGGCTAAATGTAAAGCACCAGATCCGTTGTCATGCCAAAAATAACTTTCATCATAAATAAATCCTGTTTTCTTCATTTGACTTCCTCCTTCAAAGTTTGTATTATCATTATTGCAAACGCTTTCTTCGATTACAATTACACGAAAGGATAATTTATGTTCCATTCTGAATTTTCAGATTTTAAATTTAAATTATGTTACAATTAATCCAAAGTAAAGAAGTGCATAAAATATTGGAAGATGCGAATTACTGGAGGAATTACTATGAATCTATCTAAAAACGACTACGAAAAAATAATGCATTTTATCAATAGCACTAATTCAGAGCCATCGAATATGTCAAAAACAGTTCAAATTTATCTTTCAGATTTATTCCACTTTCATCATTCATTGTTTTGGTTAGCAGATAAACAGAGTAACATGTATAATTTAAACTTTTTTAATTTTGATGATAAATTTATTTGGGATTACACAGAAACATATATGAATAAAGATCTCATGCATCCTAAGAAACAAATAAAGAATGTAACCAACAAACAATCCATTTTAAAGGTAAATGAAACTACCACACCGTCATCCTTTATTAAATCGGAATATTACCATTTTCTTAAAAGACATCAAATCATTGATGTAATGGTTGTTTACCTTACAGATAATAGATATATTTATGGTGGCATTGGATTTACCCGGCATAAAGGAGATAAACCTTTTACTCAAAAAGAAAGGCACACACTTCAAACACTATCTACCCATCTTCAACACTTAGTTAAAACTTCAATGATTATAGAAGAAATAGAAGCTGAAAATATTTTTCTTAAAAGAAAGGCTAACGAGAATCCAGGGATTATTCTCGTAAATGGGAATCAAAATATTTCTTTTTATAACGAAGCTGCTCAAAAAATCATTGCAACAATTTGTCCGAATACTTCTGTCGAAGAATTTTTTCACACCTCTATAAACAATTACTTGTCAGAAGAAGAAAGTACTATTAATATCAATATGAATGAGTGGAAAGTAAAAGTAATCCCTCATAAAATGAAACAAAACCCTACATCTAAGAAATATTCGATATACCTCTATCCTGAAGAAAATAAGAAAAGTAATGATCTAAAAGCGTTATTATCAAAAAGGGAGCTTGAAATTTTTGATTTTGTGTTAAAAGGATATACAAACGAACAAATATCTAATGAACTATGGATAAGTATCAACACTGTCAAGAAACATTTAAGAAATATGTACGAGAAACTAGATGTTTCAAACCGGACAAGCTTAATATATAAATTAAAAGAAGTTGATCATTTCATATAAGGACAAATGCAATATAAATCATCATGAGATTACTAAGTAGAATCGAGTATGTAACTCTTTAGTTAGTAAAGCAGATGATGTGAGATATAAAAATAACCGATATCACAATATATTTGAGGAGGAAGCTAAATAAATGTGTATTTCGCAACTGAAAAGTGAACCATTTCGCAATTTAATTTTGAACCACTCCACTTTCTTCAGTTTTGAGCCATTCCTCCGTTTCTCTCATCCGGAAGGATGGGCCATTCATATTCAATACATGTGATTTATGGGTCAGACGATCAGTCAATGCTGCCGTTAATACTGGGTCT
>NZ_JBPPZG010000124.1:0-622 GCF_051918545.1 Pseudogracilibacillus amylolyticus (SeqCode)
AGTTTTTTCACTAGGTCTGGTAATGAAGGCGGAGAGGTCACGCCTGTTCCCATACCGAACACAGCAGTTAAGCTTTCCAGCGCCGATGGTAGTTGAGACTTTGTCTCTGCGAGAGTAGGACGTTGCCGGGCAATTAACCATAAAGTTAATTCTAATGAAAATATAAGCTTCTGAAAGTTAATTTAGGAAAGATTTCGACTGTATTACTTAAGCTCAATGGAGAGCTGTCCGAGTTGGTCGAAGGAGCACGATTGGAAATCGTGTAGGCCGCTATCGCGGTCTCGAGGGTTCGAATCCCTCGCTCTCCGCCATTATATTATTAGTTTAATGGCCCGTTGGTCAAGCGGTTAAGACACCGCCCTTTCACGGCGGTAACACGGGTTCGAATCCCGTACGGGTCACCATTCTTTAAGGAAGGCATGTTAAATACGCAACGTCCTGTTGCAACACATGCACTAGCACATCCTGTGCGTCGGAGGATTAGCTCAGTTGGGAGAGCACCTGCCTTACAAGCAGGGGGTCGCAGGTTCAAGTCCTGCATCCTCCACCATTATTTAAATGTATTTTTACGATCGCGGGGTGGAGCAAAGCCGAAACACCATCGAGAAACATCTCTGAATAG
>NZ_JBPPZG010000124.1:632-11883 GCF_051918545.1 Pseudogracilibacillus amylolyticus (SeqCode)
CGAAACACGACGAACAGTCCTTATTCTATTATTATGCATGAACAAAACTTGCATATTTCTTATTACCGCGGGGTGGAGCAGTCCGGTAGCTCGTTGGGCTCATAACCCAAAGGTCGCAGGTTCAAATCCTGCCCCCGCAACCAAATTAAGGTCCGGTAGTTCAGTTGGTTAGAATGCCTGCCTGTCACGCAGGAGGTCGCGGGTTCGAGTCCCGTCCGGACCGCCACTATTTAGAAAAAAGTTATTACGGCTCGGTAGCTCAGTCGGTAGAGCAACGGACTGAAAATCCGTGTGTCGGCGGTTCGATTCCGTCCCGAGCCACCATTTGTATTATTGTTGGAGGGGTAGCGAAGTGGCTAAACGCGGCGGACTGTAAATCCGCTCCCTCAGGGTTCGGCAGTTCGAATCTGCCCCCCTCCACCATTTGATATAGGGGTATAGTTTAATGGTAAAACGAAGGTCTCCAAAACCTTTGATGTGGGTTCGATTCCTACTACCCCTGCCATTGTTTTTTTAATTTAAATGGCGGTCGTGGCGAAGTGGTTAACGCACCGGATTGTGGCTCCGGCACTCGTGGGTTCGACCCCCACCGGTCGCCCCATTTAATAGTTAGTTATTATTGGGCTATAGCCAAGCGGTAAGGCAACGGGTTTTGGTCCCGTCATTCCTAGGTTCGAATCCTAGTAGCCCAGTTATGATGCGGAAGTAGTTCAGTGGTAGAACACCACCTTGCCAAGGTGGGGGTCGCGGGTTCGAATCCCGTCTTCCGCTCCATTTTTTTATCTGGCGGTATAGCCAAGTGGTAAGGCAGAGGTCTGCAAAACCTTTACCACCGGTTCGAATCCGGTTACCGCCTCCAATGCCGGTGTGGCGGAATAGGCAGACGCGCAAGACTCAAAATCTTGTTCCTTCACGGGAGTGTCGGTTCGATCCCGACCACCGGTATTTTACAATTAAGATGGGTTAAAAAGAAGTTTGAAGTTCATTCGTAAGCCTTTATGCATAAGGGTTTACGATTTTTTGTTTTTTGAAAAAGATATAAAAACATTCAAACGCAACACACATACAACACAAAAATAATACATATTAACTGCAATTTTTTCGTTGTCTTCAAGAGTAGAGGCGTTTTAACTTTTAATAGCTATTTGAACAAATTCTGAATTCGTTCGGCGATAAGAGATGTAAGAGATGCTCTAATCCCTCGAATGAGCAAGACTTAAATTTGTTCGGTCTTTGAGAGGTACTCTAATCTCCCGAATAAACTAAAATCGGGTTTGTTCGAGCATATAGAGATCTTAACCGCCATCTGAAACACTTACTTATTCCATTTCGCGCTGTTAAGCTGGTCGTAAAACGAATAATGGCTTTGAACCCGAGAGACTTTTGCCAAGTTTAAGGTAAAAGTCTTTTTTTGATAAAAATGGATGGGTGCGTGTTGCACCAATTAGGAGGCCGAAAATTATATATCCTAACTCTCTTAAAAAATGACAGCAGGAAAGATAATGAATGCAGATATTACGAGATCCACTAAATCTGATAAACCAAACATCTTCCCCCCTTCTAATACTTTTCCACGGTGGCGGGAAAACAAACGTGACGAAGGTTATATATCCTGATTGGACAGAGAGTTTGAAACAATTTGTTTAAGTCAATCGTATTAATATAGAGTCCAATTTGGAATCTGTGATTTTGATATTTCATCCAAACCGCGGAATAGGAAAGGGGTATGTAAATTGAAAAGAACATGTCTAAAACTTTCCCTATTTGTAGGTTCAGTAGCATTTATAGTAACATATTTCGTTACCTTTTTAATGGAATCGCCGCGTCCTTTTTGGGCAAGTTTGGTTGTAGCTTTTTTAATATTTGAGATCAGTTATTATTATTTCTTTAATAAAGAGAAACGCCAATATGATTTATGATAAACGGAAGTATAAATTAATAGAGTGTTTTAATCCAAAAGTTATTTCCGGGAATTAATTGCATTAAAGGGCAGTTTTCTTTCAAATAAAGATTTTAAGATTTATAAAAAGGGTAGAAAAAATATCAAAGGAGATGAGCGAAAGTGAGAAGTAACAGAGGATGTATTAAATGTGGAAGTACAGAGGCGGATACGAAGGATGTTGCAATGACCGGCACTGGTTTATCTAAAATGTTTGATGTCCAGCACAATCAATTCACTGTTGTTTACTGTAAAAACTGCGGGTATTCGGAGTTTTATAAGAAAACTAGTTCAACTGGAAGTAACGTTTTGGATCTTTTTTTTGGTTAAAGCAGGTAATAGCAAGGGGAGACGTTAGAAGAAGCAGTTATTCGACAAAATGGTGGAGACCTTATGGTGGCTATCCTTCAGACGGAAATATATCAAAAACATACGAAGAACTTGGTTTGTCTTTTTCTATTAAAAATATTATTTGAATATTATGGTATTATAGAATGGAGTTATTAATTATCGGGACGGTTTAGCTTAATTAGAATCTGTTAAAGAAAGGATCATTTGTAGTGATAAATGAAGAAGTAAGGGATGCTATTTTGAAGTCGAACATTGAAAATTCAGCGAAGGATCATATTATGAAAATTGGTGAAGGTGCTTGGCACAATGTCTATAAAATAGAAAGAAAACATGAAGGAGAACTTGTATTAAGAATAAGAAAAAAAGAATCATATGGACAACTACAAGAATATAATGAGATTGATTTGATTACTGAGTATGAATCTTCAAAAGCGTATTATCATCAGGCCAACCAAACTTCTTTTCATATTTGTCCTTTATTCTTTGATTACAATCTTGATGAATCACTAGTTTTTACAGTAGAAAGTTTTATGGGTATAGGGAAAAAACTCCAGGATCTCAGTCATTCTGAGAGCCATGTCATTGGAGGAAAGTTAGGTAGATTTTTTAAGCGCATGCATGAAAAAATTCCCGAAATAAAAGGATTCGGAAATATTATATGGAATGGTAAACGACTTGAAGGGAATATTCAACAGGAAACTAACCTAATATGGCAACATGATAACGATATTTATTTAAGTATATTAAATGAATTGACTAATTCCGATTTAAAATTTGATCGTAAAAGAGTTGTAGATAAGGTAGTAAACATAATTGATAAAAGACGCAAAAGTCCGCAAACGATATCATTAGTCAATCAAGATGTAACGCCAGAAAATATTATATTTGATTTAGAAAATGTTTCTTTAATTGATCCATTTCCTCGGTTAGATTTTGATTTAAAATATGCTGGGTATTTTGTGTTTTGTTATAAATTTCTTCTTCCTGCATACTCTAATGCCCCCAGATATCGAAAGCATGCCTATGACCAAAATTCCAAAATAATGAGTAGAATTGCCGATGGTTTTATAAAAGGATACATAGATAATAATGAGAAATTGCAACATCGCTTATTGGAGGAATATGTCTTATGGGTATTGGTAGAAACTCATGAACACTATGAAACACTAAATGAAAGTGAACTGAACGCTAAGACACTACAACAAATGGGGGATAAAGAAATGATCAAGAATAGATTATCATTGTGTTTGAAGGAACTGGAAATATCTATATAAAAAGCACTTCTAAAAAATGACAGCGAATAAGTTATTCCATTGAACTCTTTTATCTTATCCAAGTAACGGATGCATTACTTAATCATTGTTCATTATAGTACTAAAAAGAAAGGGAAATCCTAATGAAAAACCTTTTACTGGGCTTATCAAGCGTTATCATGCTTGTCCTAATGATTACCGCGATATTCTATTATCAAACGCGAGATAATCTATCATATTCGCAGTTCTCACAGCCGAATGAAATACGTGATAATCAAGAATCACTAAATGAAGATGAACAATCTGATTCCCAAGAGTTTCAGCCTGCTAACGAGCAGATAGCCTACACTTTACAAAATAATGAGTTGAACATTACTTTTAATCAGGGGGAGGATTGGATTAAGGTTCCGGTTGAGTTAGATCAATTATTTAGTGGTGAATACAATGGAAACAAGCAAGAACTGATTGAAAATAGCTATATTCTTACAGAAAACCAAGCGGCATTTCTATATTCTGAGGGAGCAAGCTGGGATAATCAAAGAATTTTGTTAACCTATTCAACCGACCAGGGAAAGACATGGGATGAATCAGTAGTAACGGAACCCTTCACCGTGATGCGTTTCAGAAAAGTAGACTTTCTAAATGAAGATTTTGGATACGTTATTATTTCGGGTGATCGCACGATGTCACAGGAATCTTCACACGTCTTTCTATCACACGATGGTGGCAAAAGCTGGGAGGAAACAACCAATTCTGGAATAACAAGATTAATTTATGATGGTGGTTTTGTTGATGAATTAACAGGCTTTCTATCCTTTGGAACGATAAATCCAGAGGCACCTGATCTTTATGTGACACTAGATGGTGGGCACACTTGGAATGAGGCAACAATAAATATTCCAGATGAGTATAATCAAATTTTTGTACAGGCTGAAATTCCTGTAAAGGAGCAAGAGAATTTGTCCGTTTTAGTGAATCAAGGTCCGAACGGTGATTATAAAGGTGGAGAAGTAAAGGGAAAGTTTATTTCAGAAGATAATGGAAATACGTGGGAGTTTCAGAGGGAGGTACAGCCGAATAATGAAGAACAAGAATAATTTTATGAACATAGTAGGCTGGGCGCTATTTGTTATTTCTATTAGCATTTTCACTTTTCAGATGGGATATCTATTCATCTCTAAAAAATACCAAGTAGAGTACATTGATGATCGGTTATTTTACATCATAAACATTTTCTGTATTCTCTTTCTAACCCTAGCAATTCCGCTTCTGATAAATCTCAAGAAAAGGATGAAATTCATTGGTGCAGGTATAGTGTTTATTTTTATTATGGTTCATATATTTCTACTAGTATCGAGTAATCAAGCAGTCAAAAATATTACAAGTATATCCCCTAATTGGAAGCATGTTTTATCAATTAAAGAGAATGTGGAGAATGGGGCGGCCGTGTATTATCGGGACTACTATGGCATTCTCGCTCGTCCAAAGGAAAGATTACCTTTTGATACAAAAGGAGAATTTCAAGTAGAATGGTTAGCGAATGATATTGCTGCCGTTACTTACGAAGCAAAGGACGATACCATTCAACAATTTATTGGTACTTATGGTGATCGCGGTAGTGGCATATCCTATTATTATGTAGCAGCTGAAATTCATGGTCGCTGGCAGGGTGAGAACATTCAACTGATAAGTGATACGGAAGGTATTTCTGTGATTGAAGATGGGGAGACGGAACTGTTTGAGTGGGAAAATATTCAACAGTTCGGTACGCTGGCTGTTGTTTTAAAGCGTGATAATGAAGCTGTTTGGACGATATCACTAAATGAAAACTTTGAGGTTCATTCTGATGCCCCCGAATCAACTGTAGGAAATATCCGTATTTATGAAGCAACGATGGAAAAAAACGAGCCGATTACACTGGAGTATAGTGGTTCCAACTAGAATCTATTACCTTTCGTTTTTTTTGTACATCAAAATGAATGGATTGGTGACTAAACTAGATGAAAAAAAACATACTAAGTTTGGGAAGGTAATTGGTTGGTTAGGTTTTCTGTTTCTTATATCAGGATTACTTTTTAGTGAGAGAGGTGGGATGGCAGAAGATATTCCAGAAGCCTTTTATCGTTTTGCCATACCTTCAATCTTAATAGGAATATTCTACTCGTTAATACCAATTTCATTAAAGCTTCTCTAGCATAATAGGGATATTGTCAATATGACGATTTTGTAGACGGGGCAGGTTAGCTATTAATAAAAAATATAATCATTTTTAGGAGGACTTAAATGACTGTTGATAATAAGGGAACATTCAATCTAACTAATATTAATTTTCAGGGGTTAAATATTAATACAATAGGGGAAGGAGAAGCTATTGTTTTCTTACACGGTGGACCAGGCAGTGAGCATCGTTTTTTTCTACCTCACATGTTACCACTTTCCCGGAAGTTTAAATTAGTATTCTATGATCAAAGGGGTTGTGGAAAATCAGCTCCTTCTATTGATGGTCAATACTCCATGATGGACGAAGTATGTACATTGGAATTATTACGTAAAGAACTAAAACTGGAAAAGATAAATATATTTGGTGAATCATGGGGTTCAATGCTAGCTCTATTATATGCAACTACGTATCCAGAAAGGGTAAATAAAATTCTTCTAACAGCTGCCATAGGCGTTTCAGCTGAAGGTTTTAAAACCTTTGGTAAGGAACTTGAGAAAAAATTATCGGAAAGTGAAAAATCGAAACTATCTAAGTTAGAAGAAGGGGTTTGAAATGGAGAGTCATCCATTGATGAGGTGTTAGCGATTTTGGATAAATATTATGTATATACCGAGGACTCATTAAAGGTAAAAGCAAAAACTTCTATTAATCCAACAGTTAATCAGCAAATTGGAGAAGACATATTAGGACACTATGATGTAATTAGTAAATTAGATAGTATTAAAGATATTCCCATAGTAGTTACCCAAGGTTGTGACGATATTTTAACTCCTAAGTTGATAAAGGAATTATTAATCGATTATATTCCCCATTCAAAATTAATTACCATAAGAAATTGTGGTCATTGGACAGTTGTCGAGAAACCAGATGAAATGAATGAAATTGCTCATGATTTTTTTAATTCTACTTTTTAAACTAGCAGGTGCGGTCCTTGTAGGAGGAGAAGCACCCTCTTTGTTGAATATATTATAGAGGTAGAAAGGTTGAGGAAGATAAATAAAAAATGAGGAGATCATGATGGAAAAGTGTATTTTTTGTAATCCAGAAATAGAACCTAAACAAGAAGTTATTTTTAGCAATGAACATTGTCATTTTTTACAATTGGAACAATCTAAAATAAAAGGCGGTCTGCTTGAAGGAGCAGGGCTAATTGTTCCCAAAAAACATAGAGAAACTGTATTTGAATTAACTAAGGATGAATGGGAAGCAACTTACCGTCTTCTTCAAAGGGTTAAAAAATACTTAGATGAGGAACACAAGCCTCAAGGATACAATCTAGGCTGGAACTGCGGCGAAGTAGGTGGTCAGCACATTTTCCACGCTCATTTTCACGTTATACCAAGATATAAAGACGAACCACTGGCAGGTAAAGGGATAAGACATATGTTTAAAAGTGAAGAGAATGTAAGAGGCAGTTATTAAGCTAATGGCCCCGTTTCTGAAATAATTAAACCTGTCACAGTCAAATTGACTTATTACATTGCATTCGCGGCTGCATTACTTATCAAAATAAGCGCATAACTCATCTTTAAGAATAGCTGTATAAAGGGTTACGATGTCGGGATTCACCTTTTATTTGGAGCTGCAGCAA
This sequence comes from Pseudogracilibacillus amylolyticus (SeqCode), assembly GCF_051918545.1. NCBI lineage: Bacteria > Bacillati > Bacillota > Bacilli > Caryophanales > Bacillaceae > Pseudogracilibacillus > Pseudogracilibacillus amylolyticus (SeqCode). Next base: position 7,988 of record NZ_JBPPZG010000124.1, read on the forward strand.
CAGGTTCAATCATTTTGCTTATGAAGGCGAGCTTCAATCTAGGAGGATGTATAAAATAAAAGTGGATAAAAATTATTTTAAATGAGAAAATCGTCTATTGTTTATATGGTGCATTTTTACCGGGTGGAGTTTGCACTGCAAACTTATTTTAATAATGCCTGCCCCATTGGAAATAAAATGGGAAGATGTACGCCAGGCATTTCCAGATACTTGGGTATTGATAGAAGCAACCCAAGCTTAAACAAATGAACAAAGTGAGCGAATTTTGGAAGAAATAGCACCGCTAAATAAGTTTACTAGTTCTCCAGCGGCAATGAGAGCATATCAAGAATTTCATCGTGAAAATCCAAATAAAGAATTATATGTTCTGCACACCAATCGTAAAGAACCCAAAATAATTGAAAAGAAGTGGTTAGGTGTCAGAAGATAGTCTAATAGCGCTGTGTTAACATTATATCCTCTCAAGATTAGGTACTCCCAGGGGGATTTTTCCAATTGATTAAAAACCCCCCTTTCATACGAACGACTTGCACACCCTTTAAATATTTGTTTATTATTTATATCTATTTCAGGGTTGAGCTTTTTTGATTCACTAGGATTAGCAATTTGGAAGTATATTCTGCTACTAATCATCGTTACGGTAATATCATGGCTTTTACGGAAAACAGGGCTTACTGAAAAAGAAGTTCCTATTTGGGTGGTTTTATAATAATTATAGGATTTGCCATTGGTTTAATTTTCAATCGCTTGTTACAAATTATGTTTAATTAAGAGGAATCTGTTCAACAAACAGTCCATTTTGTTGGAGACACTGCGAGGGGGACTGGGTAATGAGAAAAATATATAGGGCTACGCAAGTACTCTTAGTGATATTATTTTTTGCGATAATTACGGTTAGCAGCTATTCTACAACGGCAGTAAATGTAATAGGAGCAATAGGCATAGCGGTTTCTTTGTTTTATATATTTCTCGACAGGAAACTTAAACGGGATAACGTTCGTAAGTAAGACAAAAACAAAAACGTAGCCTCAATAATTTTGTGCTACGTTTTTTTAGAAGGTTTACCGCTACTATAAAATTCAGAAGTTAACGTAAAGAAAGGAGATAATATATGATAGCTTATGTTAGAAATGGAGATATTCTTGGTGAACTCTATCTACCTGATACAACATTGAATAATAAAATAGGAATTGTGTGGTTACCGGGATTACCTAACAAACCGATTGCCCCTGAAATGGGAAAACCTTTATCGGATCTGGGCTTTACCGTGTTGCAGGCGCGCTATCCTGGAAACTGGGAAAGTTATGGAGATTTTGGTCCAGATTCTTCTGTAAAGGGTGCTTTAATGGGTCTTGAACTTTTAGCAAAAGGTAATACATTGGACTTGAATACTGAAAAAGAAATTTATTGGGATATTGACCATATTATTCTTATTGGAAATAGTTATGGTGGTGGTATAGCTGTTTCAGCATTAGGTTCCTCTAGTTTAGCATCTGGCGCAATAGCATTTTGTCCTTTACTAGAGCCAAGTCAACAGAATGCCGACCATTTACTCCAAGAAGATGATCTTTCTACACTCTATCCATATTTAAAAAGATGCCACGAAAACGTGTATCGTAATTTAGACGAAAATGAGTGGAAGGATTATATTGAAGGTAGACATTCAGTTGATCCTTCAAGGTTCTTAACAAAGATTAAAGAACGTCCTTTACTCTTAATCCACGGAAATGAAGACAAAAGCATTCGTCCGTATCATACTGAAAATTTTTATAATAAATTGAAAGAAAATGGAGCTAAACAAGTTGAGATTTTAATCAAAGAGAGTGTTGGTCACGGAAAAGACTTAAGAATATCAACTTGGAATAATTGGACCAAGTGGCTGACAGACTTATTCAGCTAATAGGTGTTTATTTATATAAGATCTCCCGCAATGAGTGTAATTGCGAGCGCGTGGACTTTTCAAATGCTTTGACGGGAGAAGTTTTAGCGGTAAAAGAAGATTCTGCACTAGAAATTGTAACTGATAGATGACGAGATTAATTGCTTTGTTTCACTAGAATCAATGATAAAATGATCCAAAAAGAGTTTGACACCGTCATCAGCAATGAATACGTGCTTCAACACGGCTCGCTGCTCTTAAAGAGTGAAACACATCATAAGAATACGGACCTGATGTTAGATAGTATCTTTTATGCTCGATAAAACCAAAATAAAGAGCCGATCTTCCGGTGCTTTATTCTTTATTATGAAAGAATGTTTTAAACTATAGGGCAGGATTGTGGAAGAAACGAGTCTATCTTTATTTAACAAAAGTTATTCATTTAAGGGAGAATAGGGGGATATTATGAAATTTTATCTGTCATCTTATAAAATTGGTAATGAAGAACAAAAATTAATAGACATCACGAAAAACGGCAATAAAAAAGTTGCTTATATCAATAACGCATTAGATTTTGCAACTGATTTAGAAAGAAAGAATAAAAGTGACGCAATGGATGTATCGGATCTTAAAAGAATTGGTTTTATAGTGGATATTCTTGATCTGAAAAAGTATTTCCGTAACACAGAAGGGCTACAAGAAAAACTTAATGAGTATGATGTTATCTGGGTAAGGGGAGGCAACACATTCGTTCTTGCACAGGCAATGAGGTTAAGTGGTTTCGATAAAATCGTTAAAAAGTATTATAAGGATAAAAAGAACATCTTATATGGAGGGTACAGTGCTGGAGTTTGTATCCTTGGACCAACGCTAAAAGGTATTCATTTGGTTGATGACCCAGATCAAAAGCCGTATGAAGAAAGGTATCAAACTATTTGGGATGGACTGCATATTTTGGAATATGCAATTGCTCCACATTATAAATCAGAACATCCAGAGTCTAAGGGTATTGATAAAGCAATAGAATATATGGTTAATAATAAAATACCTTTTAAGGCGTTAAAGGACGGAGAAGTAATTATTATTGAATGATCTACCTTAACGCTCTTCCACTAACTTGTGCGATTGTTCAATAAGCAAGATAGCATTTGTATAAAAAATGTGTCTTTGAATAAGCTGATTTTAAAAGGTTTTGGTTTATAATGGAGAGACAGAAGTTAGGTGGTAGTTGAATGAGTGCAAAAGAGGAAGTTATAAAGATGATTGAAGACCTGCCTAATAATACAACGTTAGAAGAAATTATTGAGCAACTTTCTGTGAAAGCGAAGATTGAAGAAGGGATGAACCAACTTAATAATGGAGAATTTTATTCTCATGATGAAGTAGAGGGAAAATTTGTCAAATGGTTGAGTTAAGATGGTCAAAATTAGCAATTAGTGATTTAGATGATATCATTACCTACATTTAACTAGACTCTGAAGATTAACTAGGGATTTGAAACATGCTGGTAAGTTAGTCTAAATATCAATTATTATCGTATTATAATACAACAAAGAACAAGCGTCGTGACTTACCACGGGTTGAATGGTTGGATTTAAATTACTAATCCTACCGACAGAAGGACGCTTGTTCAACAAAACAAAGCCAGAATAGATGCAAAATAAATCAAATGATTCGTGAAAACGATAAATGGTGTTTCAAAGGCATTCCAAAACTACAATCCAACTATCTAGTCTACAACTATATAAGTTGCGTGCACCGGGCCATGTACGCCAACAATCAGATTCATTTCAATATCTGCACTATTACTTGGGCCTGAAATGAAACTGACACAAGATGCAACATCTTCGCCCTTTGCAATGGCTTCATGAATTTGCTGTGTTGCTTGTGTCATGCGAGGGACAATTGTTTCCCTTGGGATGATCGCGATATAGGAATGGGGTAACAGGCTAATCGTGCGCCCGTGATCTTTATGATGGAATAATGTCACCGTAGCAGATTCGGCTAGTGTAATATC
>NZ_JBPPZG010000125.1:0-11780 GCF_051918545.1 Pseudogracilibacillus amylolyticus (SeqCode)
GATGCGCGCAACGATATTGTTTTTATTTTTAATTTACTTAACGTATAAATATATTAACAATACAGGGATTAAAATCGGATACTATTTTGTTTTTGTTTTATTAATTTTTGCTGTTGCATTAAGTAGAATCATGCTAGATGCACATTTTGTTACAGATATTGTCGGTGCAATTTTAGTATCAATTTCTTGGTTTTTCTTAATGTTATATTTTTTTCACAAATCAAAAAGAGCTGGTTCCCTTATGTTTAGTTAAACAAGGGTGCCAGCTCTTTTCCTATTTCTTTTGCAAGGAATCATTTAAGGATGATTCAACTTTCTTATAATATTGGGTAAAGCCAAACCAAAACAGGATGTAGAGGAGCAAGAAAACAACAGCAGATAGTATGATAGCAAATGGTGTTGGGGGTACCCAGCCAATTGGTAAACCGATGAGATAATAAACGGTAATAGATAAGGAAAAGTGAATAATTGTCTTCTTCAAAGGACTCCATGAATCGATGGCAAAAATATATGCTGCAAAACCATAGTAAATACCAAATACTATACTTGCAAACATGTGCAGCCAAATAGTGGAAACATCAGGATTAATATCATTAATCATTAAAAGAGTTAAAGCGAAAAAAGTTACTAGTCCTCCCCATGCGATTCCATTAAATATTCTCTTGAGTACCTCAAATATCATGATTGTTACCTCCTGCCATTAGTTTCTTTTTTACTGCCGCTACATATTTTCTCGTAATATACTCTTTATTTCCCGAATGAAAATATACACATAGATTTCCGTTAAAAGACAGTTCGAACCGATTGATTCGGTTGATATTTCCGATTACCGACTTTGAAAAACGCATGAAGTGATTCGTAGATAAGGCGTCTTCTACTTCAAACAACTTCATTCTTATTTCTAAACGACGATTATCTATAGCGGCAAACACTTTCCGGTTCTCAGAATAAATAAAGTCAATTTCTTCCGGTTGTAGTAAAATTGTTTGATCTCCTTCGATTCCAAACAATCGTTTGGGAGTATCTTTTTTAATAAATGATAGTAATTGTTCAAGTTCGTCTGTCCATTTATTCGTCCGAATCGTAATCGAAGTATTCTCATATTGATCATCGATATCGACATTTATTTTCATGGTATTCCCCCAATCTTAATTTCTAGCTTTTAGCTCGGTTTAAAAATCTAGGAAAAGAAATCCAGGCGATCAGAAAACCAGTACATCCAAACCCTAGTAAAATAAGCGAACTCATCAGTAAATCTGTGAAACTCAAAATACCGCTCATCGCTTGTTTAAAAGCATCATGCGCCCAATACTGTGGTGTGAATTTTCCAATTTTTTGTATGATACCTGGCATCATTTCCAGTGGCATCCACAAACCACCGATTACTGCACCACTAAATGTAATAACTTGTGTAATCGCAATTCCCATATTAGCGGTGCGAACAATTAACGATAATGCTACACCCATTCCAGTTATCGATAAGGTCAAAATAATTGCAAGAAACAGCAAGAAAATAGGTTGTTCTAAAGGGATATTATAAACGACTTTTCCAAAAATGAACATCACCATAATTTGAATCATAACAATGATCATATATGTCATCCATTTTCCCATTAGATAGGAATAAGAAGGTAGTGGGGTACTAGCCAAACGGGCAATCATTCCATTCTCGTTATCTTTAATGAATGAAAAACACATCGATATCATAATGAAAAATACAAACATCACTGTATACCCAGGAACTATGGAGAGAATGACTTGATCTTTGCTGTCCGCCATTGTTCCTGAGGTGAAAATAGAGATAAACATGATCATGAAAATAATCGGTAATACAAATGTCCAAAAATAAAGCCCTTTATCTTGTGCATTTTTAATAAGTTCCATTTTAAAAATTGCCGTCATATTAAATGACCTCCTTATAAAAGTTTAAGCACGTAATTCCGTGCCAGTTAATTTGAAAAAAACATCTTCTAATCTTGGTTGCATTAGCTCGAAATGTTCAAAAATAAAGGATTTTTCATTGCTTATTTGTAACAATTCCTCCATCGTTTGCATCGGATTGTTCGTTGAAAGTATATAACCATTTTTATAAGCTTGGATCGTTCCAAATGAATCGAGTTCCTTCACTTTCGTATGGTTTTCTTTAAATTTAAAATAAATAGCGGGTACAGCATGATTTTGTAATAGTTCTTCCATCGTGTTTTGTTGAATGATTTTTCCTTTATCAATAAACGCTACTTCATCACATATTTTTTCAGCTTCTTCCATATAGTGAGTGGAGTAAATAATTGTACGGTTCTCTTTTTTCATCCGGTCTACCATGTTTAAAATATAGTTTCTAGATTGAGGGTCAATACCGACAGTCGGTTCATCCATAATAATGATTTGTGGCTCGTTCATTAGGGCACAGCCAATATTTAATCGTCTTTTCATTCCGCCAGAAAAGGTTTTTACTTTATCTTTCTTTCGCTCAGTTAAACCAATATAAGAAAGAACTTCCTCCGCGCGTATTTGTAATGCTTTTCCTTTTAAATTATAAAGCCTTCCGAAAAAGGTTAAATTTTGGAGTGCAGATACACTTTCTTCTAAACATATTTCTTGTGGGACGTACCCAATATCTTTTTTCAAATTTTCGTGATCAACCATGCCTTCATCACTTGGAATTATCCCGACAATGATTTTCATAAGCGTAGATTTTCCCGCACCGTTAGGGCCAATCAAACCAAAACATGTTCCTTCATTGAGATCGATGGAAATGTTTTTCAATGCTTTTTTATTCCCATAAGATTTACTAATGTTTTTAATCGATAACATTTTAAACACCACCTTATTTGTTGGCTTTATCATAAGCTATATAAGTATTTCTTAGTTGAGAAGTGGCATAACATTGATGTTTCGATGCTTAACATAACAGAAAAAATGCTTATAAAATTATATATAGTTCCTTTTATCGATGGTGATGGGATTTTTGCTTGCAGATGGCGAGAAGAAACTTCCTAGACTCGCATAAGTGCAACTGAGGCCTCGTTATTAAAGGCTTGCGAATGCCAAGTTTTCTAATTAATATTGATGCAGGAGTAATAATTTTATGGAGTGAAAAAGAAGATGTCCATTAAAGGGGAATTAACAACTGAACATATACAAGCATTGCTGAAAAACTTTATTTGAGAGAGAATGATGAAGCAAGAATTAAATATGAACAGCTCAAACTTAATTTAGCTAAGTTAAATTAAAATAATAAACATAAATATGCAGAAGGGAAAACTGCTTTTGTTAAATCAATTTTAGAAAAAACTTAAGAGGTTTCTTTATTGTGTTTTCACGGAGTAAGTTGAAGAAAAAAGGACATAACATATTACTCATTTAAAATATGTTGTGTCCTTTAAAATTTATTTATCTTTTTTCAATTTAGGTCTTGATAAATACATTCTGAGGATTTTTTTAGCTGCCATTATTCTGCTAATTTATCAGCAAAAGCTTTCATGTAAACTGGTAAATCGTCCGGTCGGCGACTTGAAATAAGGTGTCCATCTACGACTACCTCTTCATCAACCCAAGTAGCACCGGCATTTTCCATGTCGTCCTTAATTGCTGGTGTACTTGTTACTTTTTTACCTTCTAAAATATTTGCTGAAATGAGCACCCAGCCAGCGTGGCAAATTTGTCCGATTGGTTTCTTTGCTTCATCCATTTCTTGAAGGAACGTAAGTACTTCTGGATAGCGTCGTAACTTATCTGGTGCCCACCCTCCTGGCACAAGAATACCATCATAGTCTTTTGCATCAATATCTGTAAACGCAAAATCCGTTTTGGCTGGAGCGCCGTATTTTCCTTTATAAGTCACATTTGCTTCCGGACCAACTAAATCTACCTGTGCACCTTCTTCACGTAATCGGTAAACAGGGTACCAGTGCTCTAAATCATGAGCTTCATGATCGACAAGTGCGATGACTTTTTTATCTTTTAAACGCATATTATCCATCCTTTCATTCATCTTCTATCTTCAGTGTATCAGATAAGCTTTTCCGATGAAATAAAAAAACTTCCTCACCTGGAAGAGAGGAAGTTTTTATCTGCCTTTATTCAGTTACTTCTATGATACCTGCTGCACCTTTTGTTGCATGGTTGAATTGGTGTGTAACGAATGAGTATGTGCCAGGTTCTTTTAGTGTAAATTCTACGACTGCACCTCCACTAGCAGGTAACATGACCGTTTGCATACCTTCCATATGGTTCGCTGGGTTCCCATCCATGTAAACATCTTCCATTATAGTACCGATGACGTGGAAAGAACTTACTTCGTTCGGACCAACGTTGTTTACGTAGAATCTTACTTTTTCGCCAACTTTTGCTTTTAGTGGCGTATCTTTTAGTGCAGTTGTTGTTCCATTTGTATTCGGTTGACCATCATGCAATGTTTTTGCAGAGAAGACAACTTGAGAAGGAACACCATTTGTCATATCGTCCAAATCATTGTATTTATACCATTCGTTTTGAATAATAACATACTCTCTATCTACTTCATTATCTGTTGGAAATCCATCTTTCGGTTGTACGATGATTACGCCGTGCATCCCGTTTGCAATATGAGATAAGACAGGATCAGTCGCACAATGATACATGAATACTCCAGGTGAAGATGTTGGGAAAGAGAATGTTCCTTGTTCATTTGGTTCTACATCTGCAAAACCTACTGCTGGGTTTGTATGAACCGCATGTAAGTCAATACTGTGTGGAATAGCTGGATCCATGTTGTCTAGATCAAAATGAAGGATGTCTCCCTCTTCTACAACAATTAATGGTCCTGGTGCTTCCCCATTAAATGTCCAAGCTTTGTAGATATTTCCTGGTTCAATTTCGATGTCGGTAATTTGTGTCGTCATCTTAACGTACACATCTTTACCGTCACGTTCGATTTCTAAAGGTACCGGTTCTTGGTTCAAATCTTGGTGTGGCTGTATGATTTCTGTTTCAACTTCATCTGCGTTTACATTCTCAATAACTTCTTCTTGGGGATTTGTTCCACAAGCTGATAGCAACAGTACAGATAAACTAAGACCAGTGACAAGGCGAAAACCTATTTTTTTAAGCATTCCAATCACCTCATATATTTTTTAGATAAGGTCTCAACCATGCAATCACTCTTATGTTTTCTGTTTGTTAAATCCCCTTGATTGAATGGTTTATCTTATCTTTATCTAAAGTATATAGGATAGGGACGTGCTTTTAAGTGAGAGGAGTCACTTATTCACAGGACTTTTTGTCTAATAGTTGTCTAAGTTGTGGATAAAACAAGAAATCACTTACAATTGTTGATTTAGTGATGTTTTGTGACATTTATCACTTGTGGATAAGTGTCAAATTTGTGGCGGAATAGCAGGAGTGGTATACAAGAATATAGGTAAAAAGATATATCATTTAGGTGAGGGGTGTGGATAACTTTTTGTAGTTGTTTACAGATAAATAGTCGGGTATCTTTTGGTAAAAATATCTTGTGCGCTGATATATTTCTTTGATTCATTTCCCCAGCTATGTTCGCCGTTAAAAATGTCTTGTTACCGTGATCCTCCGGAAGCCCGCTATTATTTTTGGGGAACCACCAATACGTTTCATTCGCTGATATTTGCACGGAATCGCTGATAAAACAGTAATCGCGCCGATATTTGCTCAAGAATCGCTGATAAAACAGTAATCGCGCTGATATTTGCACAGAACCGCTGATAAAACAGTAATCGCGCTGATATTTGCATAGAATCGCCGAAAAAATAGTAATTGCGCTGATATTTGCACAGAATCGCTGATAAAACAGTAATCGCGCTGATATTTGCTTAAGAACCGCTGATAAAATAGTAATCGCGCCGATATTTGCACAGAATCGCTGATAAAACAGTAATCGCGCTGATATTTGCTCAAGAATCGCTGATAAAACAGTAATCACGCTGATATTTGCATAAAACCGCGGATAAAATAATACCCCCGCTAATATCTACCCCAACCACTTTTACTAATATAATTTGTATCTTTAAATCGCGAGCTAACGTATAGTTTTTAACCGGAGAAATTTTAAAAGCGACAGAGTTAACTGCCGCTCCATGTCACATCCCATTATCTGCATCGTTTCGCTCTCGACCTTGTGTACTCATTTTATGTTGATGTGAGCCACTTAAAGGTTCACCGTATGGTTGCTTCGGACTTTTTGGTAGATCTGGCTTCTTTTGCTGCTTTGGACCTTTTGGTTTACTGGCCATCATAGATTCTCCTTTCTCTGCTGATAAGTTGCATATTTTTTAAACATTTCTTCATCTTCGAGTAAACCACAAACGCCACACTGGACTTTGATATGAGGCCCACGGTAGGGGAGATGAAATGGTTCTTTATTTTCAGCGGTATACTCTTCGACGATGTCTCCGGTTTCAGCATCTAATTTAACGATTTTGGGATGCTGCTCAACAATATTAAAACGGGTTCGATTCGTTTTGCAATTTGGACAGTGATAGGCATTGCTCATAAAAATTACCTCCCTAAAAATAAAATTCCCCAAATTCATTTCATTATGAATATAATTGTAATAAATCGCTACCATTGCACTTTGTAGCCAAAAACGATAGTATATAGGAAAAATACTACTAAAATATCTAGGTGGGATATGGATGACAAAGAAAATTAGAGTAGGAATTATTGGTTACGGAAATTTAGGACGGGGTGCAGAAATGGCGATCAGGCAACAACCGGATATGGAACTAGTTGCTGTGTTCTCCCGAAGAGGTGTTGTTCAAACGTTTGATCCAGACGTTACTTCTTTATATATAGATGAAGCAAAAAATTATCAAGATAAAATTGATGTCATGATTTTATGTGGTGGGTCTGCGACGGATTTACCTGAACAGACACCACATTTTACTTCTATGTTTAATACAGTCGATAGTTTTGACACACATGCTAAGATCCCTGAACACTTCGAATCAGTTAATGAGGTCGCCCAAAAAAGTGGCAAAACAAGTGTTATCTCGGTTGGTTGGGATCCAGGTTTGTTTTCAATAAACCGAGTGATGTCAGAAGCAGTTTTAACCGATGGCAATACATATACATTTTGGGGGAAAGGGCTCAGTCAAGGACATTCTGATGCAGTTCGTCGAGTAAAAGGGGTTAAAGCAGGTGTTCAGTATACGATACCTTCTGAAGAAGCGATGAATCGTGTGCGTGCTGGGGAAAACCCAGAACTTGCCACAAGTGAAAAACACAAAAGGGAATGTTATGTTGTGTTAGAGGAAGGTGCAGCTGCAGAGCAAGTTGAAAACACAATTAAAACAATGCCTAACTATTTTGACGAATATGATACAACCGTACATTTTATAACAGAAGAGGAACTAAAACGAGATCATGCGGATATGCCTCATGGCGGATTTGTTATCCATAGCGGAAAGACAGGGGAAGGCACTAATCAAATTGTTGAATTCAGCCTGAAGTTAGATAGCAATCCGGAGTTTACTTCAAGTGTACTAGTCGCATATGCTCGTGCAGCGTATCGTTTACATAAAGAAGGACAAACAGGAGCAAAAACCGTATACGATATTGGACCAGGTTATATCCATCCAAAATCACCAAGTGAATTAAGAAAGAATTATTTATAACATCATTTTGTGTTGACTTCATAGAATTACTTCTCAAGGATTCGTTCTTATTAGTTTAATAGCTAAAAGAACGAATCCGTTTTTTTTATCCCAATAAGGAGTATTGCCTCCAATTTTGGTTCCAAATACCTAAATGCCTTTCCAAATATCACAACTTGATACTCTTGTTAGCGTTCCAATCAATTGCTAAAATATTTTTAGGTGTTTTTGTCGAGAGAAATTTATGAGGATATTTTATTCGATTATTCTTTTGATAGAAGAAAGGGAGTAAAAATGAATAATATTCAAAGTAGTTTACAGCAAGTTGAACAAGTAATAACAGCGATGGAATCAGTCACCAAATCAACATCAATGAGTAAACGGAATGTGGAAGTGGCGAGCAGAACAACTGTTTCTGGAAATGGATTAGCTGAAGAGACAATAACAAAACAAACAACTATTGTAGATAATTTGCTATCCGCTTTTAACCAGGATGTAGAGCGGCTCCGAATGGTGTCAAAAGAGTTTGAAGAAACAGATCGGAATAGTGCGAGAATGATGATTTAATAGCTATTATGCCCAGAGGATAGATAGTATGGAAACGAAAAATAAGTTAAAAAAAATAGAAGCAGAATTACATAAAATTAAGATGGAAAAATATAGGGTTTATGAAGATATTGCCAAGTATAATCAACATGAAAGGGAAATGTTTTTCCTTTTTCAAGAAAAAGAACGGCTTTTTAGTCAATTGTTTGAGAATTGGAAACATGGTGAAATGAAACAATATCTTCACCAAGTATATTCGGAGATCAAATCTACTGAAAAAAAGATTGAATACAACCTGAATGAACAAAAAGAAAATCTTAGAAAAGAAAGAAACGAATTAGAATTAAAAGAAGACGAGTTATGTTATGAGCGTCTGAGAGCTGTAGAAAATAGGGAGTGAACAAAAAGTGAGCATTAATATGTTTCTTGGAGAAGTGGATAATCAAACTAATTCTATTTCAGCACTCTGTAAGCAAAATATCGAGGAAATGCAGAAGTTTAAAAACGTTATTGATCAATTTGCCTCTCAAGATTCATTAAAAGGTATGGCATACACTGCTGCCAAAAATTATTTTAAACAAGTATATATACCTTTAGCGAATGGGGTTATTTTGTCATCGGAAGCTATCATTGAAGCGAATCGACAATTCCCTGAAGCTTTTCGGGCAGAGGTAGATGTAAACGATGTTGTGGAGGATATATTAAGGGGGCAGATAAAAAAGTTAAATGATTTGATCACTGCCATGACAGCTCTTGAAGAAATAACCCCACCTGTTAGATTGATGACAAATAGTATGCGGGCAATACAAATGAAATTAGAGAGCAAATTACAAAAACTTTATTCTTTTAACCATCAATCATTATCTTTTTTTACTGAGGCAGAATTTTTATTGAGTCAAGTTGAAGCAGGTGTAATGGAGGTTTCTTCCGGTAGGGGATGGAACTCAAGTACAAATACTTTCTCGACCAGTTCAATGAATTTGGAGTGGTCCGATAACATCAATAATAGATGGGATAAAAAAATAGAAAAAATAGAAGCTGAAGCTATTGCCTATATGGATTCGCTAGTTACGAAGCTCCCATATGTAACTGATGAAGAAGTGAAAAAGCTATTTGAAATTACCGAAGATGTCCAACATGTAGAAGTCCCCGAACAACTCTCAGAATATCTAATGACGGAAGGCCGCGAAATTGCCGAGAATTTTATGAGTGAGCTTAAATCGAGTGCAGTTAGCACGGTCTTAGAGGCAAGTGGAACCCAGGTGAAAAACATTGCTCAATTGATTATGTATTACTCTGCTACATGGGGGCCCGAGGGTTCAAATAGTTTTATTATGGTATCTACAAAAGCTGCAAATAGAACAAGACAAGCCGTATCGGTTGGTAATGCAATGACGAATGTAGGGAAAATTGGTGTCCCGTTGCTCGGTGGGGTTATTGACTTTGGAACACAAATAGCTCAAGGTGAGGATGTAGGGGATGCTGCAATTAAAACTGGTGCCCATATCGCAATTGGGGTGGCTGGTGGAAAGGCAGGAGCCGCAATAGGAGCGACGGTAGGTTCAATAGTTCCGGGTGCGGGTACAGTAGTTGGTGCAGCAGTCGGTTTTGTTGCAGGTGTAGCTATTACGGCAGTCGGAAATTATTTGTTCGATAAAATTTATGATAATAGAGAAGCGATATATGAGGGTGCCAAAAATATGGTGAAGTCTGCAGGTGAAGCGTTAAGTGATGTGGGGGAAGGAATAGGAAAGGGTCTCAAGAACGTAGGAAATGCTGTTAGTGGTTTTGTCAGTGGATTGGGTAGTGTTTTTGGATAGCGAAAGTGAGTGATAATGTGAACAGATCATATATTCCATTTTATTTAAATAAAACGGATAATATTACATTGTATTATGATTATAAAGCAAAACACTTTTTTAAAAGTCCTGGTGGAAAGCAAAGTTCAGTGATTACAATTCTCTCCGGTACAGCAGGTATTATTATTTATGCTTTGTTAAAAGATACGGTAATCAACGTCGGAGGACAAAATCCGTTGTTCATGATCCTGTTTAGTTTATTCATAAGTTGCTTACTAGCAATCGGAACAATGTGGGGAACCGGGTATGCATTTAAAAGGAACAGGAATAAATTGGAGATTATAGCTACTCCGTCTAAAGACGATACCTTGTTTTATATTCAAGAAGGGAAAAAGTGGTTACGATCGAGCCTGTTTTTAATATTGTTTTTATTCCTATTTACACTAATTAATACCGTCCTTCTTCTATTAGATCCAAATAGTGGGCTTCTATTCCTAACGAACACGTTATTATGGGCAATATTGATATTTCTTATTTGGGGAGTCAGACCATTAAAAAGAAGGAAAATATATAAACGTTTTCACAAAGAATTGTTAAATAATGAGCAGGAGCTGATATAAATGAAAAAATTATTGCCTTTGGGTTCAGTCGTGAGGTTGAAAAATGGGGAACAAAAAATAATGATAATAAGTCGACTTCCACTTTATAATAATAAAGGGAACATTGGGTATTTCGAGTATGGAGCTTGTTTATTTCCGAATGGTCAAGTCGATCAACAAATGTATTTTTTTAATGAAACAGACATTGATAAAGTGTATTTTAAAGGCTATGTGGATGAATCGGAAGAAGAATATCAAAAGAAATATAGAGAAGAAATAAAAAATATAAAATATACAAAATTAACCTTAATGCATGAAGAAAATTAGGTAGGGCTTCAATCAAGGCTGGTTGAATATAACGAAAAAACGCTTATACGATTGTACGTATAAGCGTTACTTTTTTAAAGAGATAAATCTAGTGATTTTTTTAGTTTTAAATTGAATTATGAAGGTTATTCCCTTATTATATTTCTGGGGTCTGAAACGATTATGTTTATCATGATAATAAAAGCATGAGCAGGAAATAATAAGAGACTACAACGTCATATGCATCAAAAGGGGAAAAACATGGAGAATTTTTTTAGATTAAAAGAATTAGGCACAAATGTGAGAACGGAAATTTTGGCGGGGTTAACGACCTTTTTGACAATGGCATATATTGTTGTTGTTAATCCAGCTATACTTTCAGCTGCGGGTGTTCCATTTGAACAAGTTTTTATTGCAACAATTGTATCGGCTGTTGTTGGAACATTAATCATGGCTTTATGGGCGAATTATCCGATCGCAATTGCACCTGGTATGGGAATGAATGCGTATTTTGTTAGTGTTGTTGCGACACAGGGAGTAACGTATCAGGTTGTTTTTGGTGCAGTATTATTAGCAGGTATTTTATTTCTATTATTAACGTTTACTCACCTTCGCGAAGTGCTGATTGAATCAATTCCAGCTGCTTTAAAATATGGGATCACTGCGGGAATTGGACTTTTTATTGCTTTTTTAGGATTAAAAATGTCTGGTCTTGTCGTTGAAAATTCTGATACGTTAGTTGCGTTTGGGGAACTGACAGATCCAAATACATTACTTTCGGTTGCAGGACTTCTTATTACATTAATTTTGATTACACGTAATGTAAAAGGTGCTCTTTTTATTGGAATGTTTATTACGGCCTTGATAGGTTACTTTTTAGGGATGTTACAGATTGAGGGAATTGCATCTGCTCCGCCATC
>NZ_JBPPZG010000126.1:0-11593 GCF_051918545.1 Pseudogracilibacillus amylolyticus (SeqCode)
GGGAAATGAATGATACAATTAAATGGGGGTCAGTAGTTGGTGGTGTATTGCCATTTAATTTTGTAAAAGGGCTTATTGTTAGTATGTTATTTGTACCTGTATTTATAAAATTAAGACAATGGATTGAACAAAAACGAATAAAAGTTGCTAGTTAAGGCAAGACGAAAGGGGCTTTTAGGCTAAGAGTGCGACGTTGGGAATGGGACTCCGCTTACTTGTCCATCGAAGAGCATTTGCACTTTCGTTCGTCCCACTATAAAGATTTGTCGCAACATGCAGGACTGCGTAAAAAGTTCGTACCATCGTAAATATTCTACTATCACGTTCTGAGCGACGTACGAAGGTGAAGGAAGTTGCGTTACGGCTTTAACGCTGCAGCTAGACGCAGCTACTATTAAATAAGTTATAACAGTAAAAAACATCCCGTTAAACGATGCAATCAATCGTTCAACGGGATGTTTCTATTTTAAAATTAAACTTATTTTCTTTTTTGAAAGAACCATTGTTATAAGTCCGTTCAATAAATGTGACATGATTATTTTTCGTAACGAGTAGAACGGTTGAGGCTCTTGTACCATAATGTTCAGTTTTAATAAAGACTGGTGACAACTGTCTTTCAAGCTCTAAACCAACCCCCGTTTCAGGCAATAAGTCATCTTCAGCGATTTTCCGATCATGTAATTGGAAAAATATTTCTTCTATATCAATAATTTCACTGTTTTGCACATATTTTTGCAAATTTGTTCGTGCTCTACTTACTTTTGGCCAAGGTGTATTCATTAAGTGATTACTAATTGAATGAGTTCCTGGATCCACTTTAACTATTTTGTTTTGTCTGTTTCCGTAATAATAAAGTTCATCAGGTGTTCCGACCAACACATTAAACCCATTATATTGATCACTATTTTTATCAAGCGCTTTAAGAAATTCAGGAGCTTTTTTAGTACTTGTAAGAAAAGAAGTAATAATTTTTCCACGTGATTTTTTATCTATTGTTTCGCTTTTTGGATCTCGATAATTTGTGAGTGCTGCAAATTTTCCATCCTTTGTAATTCCAAGCCATGTCCCGAATGCTCTTAGATCTCGTCCTGCTAAAATATTCGGTTTATCTTCCCAAAAATGGGCTGCTTTTGTTGGGCGTTCGTAAAGCTCATCCCTGTTTGCTGCAACAATTAATTTATAGTTGTGATGGTCTTGGAAATGGAAACTGATAATACACATGACGATCCCTTCCTTCTTGAACGATTGCTTTTATCTTTTCTTCACCACTCCAAGTGTGCAACGGGAAACACAAATTAACTTATCATTTTCATCTTTTATTTTAACATCCCACACCATTGTTGTTCTGCCAATATGAAGTGGGGTAGCAGTTGCAATAACCGATCCTTTTTGCTTGCTGCGTATATGGTTTGCGTTAATTTCCATTCCGAATACGGCTTCTTTTTCTTGATCAATATTCAAGAAACCACCTATACTAGCAACTGTTTCTGCTAGTAGAACACTTGCTCCGCCGTGCAAAAAACCTGCTGGCTGATGGGTTCGCTCATCCACTGGCATCGTCATCACTACTTTATCTTTATCTAATAGCACTGTCTCAATTCCTAAAGCTTCCATTAATTTATTATTCATTTTTTATCCCCCATTTAGGTTAAAATAATTTGCCTAAAATTAAAGAAATACCTAATAAGAAACCATATATTGAGTTTGTTTTACCAGTTGCAACCATGGCAGGCATCATTTCTAGCGGCTTTGTTTTACCAATAAACCCTTTAATAACATCAACAGCTTTTTTGAGGCTAAGAAAAGTAATTAACGACCAAACAGGCAATATACCTGTTAAGATGAGACTAGCTGTAATTGCATAAGCGACAAAGAACATTGCTGCTAAAAAAATGATGGCATTTTTTCGACCAATTAAAATAGCAATTGTTTTTCGACCACTTTTTTTATCGCCATCTAAATCGCGAATATTGTTAGACAACATAATAGCTCCAATAAAAATGGCTACAGGAATAGAAACGAAAATGATATCTTTTGTTACCATTAATGTTTGAATATAATAACTGATTGCAATAATAACTGTTCCCATAAGAAATCCGGAAAAAAGTTCACCAAATGGCGTGTAAGCAATCGGGATTGGTCCACCTGTATAAAGATAGCCGATCAGCATAGAGGCAGCACCGATTACTGCAATCCACCAACTGGATTCCATACAAATGTATATACCTAAAAGAATTGCAATCCCGAAAAAAGCAAATGCTAATCGCAGTACTGTTTTTGGTGCAACACCATCTCGTACAATCGTCCCACCAATACCGACAGACTTTTCCGTATCCAAACCGCGTACATAATCATAATATTCGTTAAACATATTTGTTGCTGCTTGGATTAATATAGAAGCAATTAACATTGCTAGGAAAAGTCCAATATGAAAAACATTATCATGAATGAGAGCAAACATCGTTCCAACGAAAACGGGGATAAATGATGCGGTTAATGTATGGGGTCGAAGCAATCGCCACCATACTTGAAATCCTCCTTTTTCATTTAAAGCTTCCTTTATATCCATTTTATCGTGACTCATTATTATCTCCTTAACTGTTATCGTATTAAATTGTAATCTCTATTTAATAGTATGGATTTTGTAGTCTTATGTCAATTTTACAAATTCTCTCTAGTTATCATCATTATGAGATGAACATGTCTATAGCCTTTCCTTGAGAATCATTGGAAAAGAGAATAAAATAGAGAAGTAGCCTAAATGCTACGGCTTACTGGAGGTTTTTACATGATTGAATTAAAGGAAATGACGTTTCAATCCTTTTTAAATAATGCAGTGAAAAAAGCAACTAAAACAAATACAAAACAATTAATTAGCTGGACAAATAAAATAAATTCAGTTGATTTATTGTCTGTATTTGAAACTGCAAAGGAACTAAATAAAGATCGTATTTTTTGGACAAATAGCTCGAATGATTTTACATTGGTTGGAGTTGGAAGTGTGCAGAAAATAATTGCTCACGAAAACAGGTTTCAACGATTGGAAGAACAATGGGAAAACATCCGAAAAGATGCACTTATTTATAATCCTTACGAGGACCTAGGGACAGGGTTAGTGTCGATCGGGGGAATGTCATTTGATCCTAAACGACAGAAAAGTAAATTGTGGGATAAATTCCCAACTAGTCAATTAACGATACCTGAATATGTTCTCACACAAGACAAAGACAATTACTATTTGACGGCAAACCTATATGTCGATGGAAATACTGCTGTAGAGCAAGTTGTGAATAATGTTTCTAAAGTTAAAGAAATGTTATTACATCCTTCTACAGTTAGTCATGAATCAATACAAAAAGTACTGGCAAAACAAGAAATAGAGCCGGAGAAGTGGAAGAACACGGTCAAACAAGCGGTGCAAAACATCAAACAAGAACAGGTCAAAAAAATTGTGCTAGCCCGTGAAATGCGCTTGACATTAAATCGTCAAGCAAATATTGGTCTTATGTTAAGAAGATTAAAAGAAACACAGCCGAACAGTTATATATTTGCGTTTGAGCATGGGGATAATTGTTTTCTAGGAGCAACACCAGAGAGGTTAGTTCAAGTGAAAGGTGAAAAACTGTTATCGACTTGTTTAGCAGGGACTTCCCCGAGAGGTAAAACAATTGCGGAAGATGAAAAAATTGCCCATGCATTATTCAACGATCCGAAAAATAGGGAAGAACATGATTACGTAGTTCAGATGATTAAAAAAAGCATCGAAAAATACTGCGAGAATATTAATATTCCTGATGAACCGGTTGTTTTTCCGCTAAGAAACTTGCAGCATTTATATACACCGGTAACGGCACGGCTAAAAAAAGAATACACCGTTTTTGATATCGTTAAAAAACTGCATCCTACCCCTGCGTTGGGCGGTGTTCCAAGAGATAAAGCATTAGCTTTTATTAGAGAGAATGAATTATTGGACCGAGGTTGGTACGGTGCTCCGATAGGGTGGTTGGACAGTCAAGCGAATAGTGAATTTGCGGTTGCACTTCGTTCCGGTCTTGTGCAAAATGATGAAGTGTCGCTGTTTGCAGGTTGTGGAGTGATGCGAGATTCTGATCCAGAAATGGAATATGAGGAAACAAATGTGAAATTTTTACCAATGTTGACAATTTTGGAGGATACGGATGAATCATACTGAAAATTTAACACGCTATATAGCTAATTTTGTGGATGAACTAGTTTGTAGCGGGCTTACTCATGTCGTTATTTCACCAGGTTCCAGGTCAACTCCGCTTGCAATTTTATTTAGTGAGCATGAGAAAATTACCGAACACGTATTAATTGATGAACGTTCAGCCGCTTATTTTGCATTAGGAATTGCCAAAGAGACAAATAAAGCTGTAGCCATCGTTTGTACATCTGGTACAGCGGCTGCAAACTATTTTCCAGCGATCGTAGAAGCTTATTATGCGCGGATACCGTTAGTAGTCCTTACTGCCGATCGCCCTCATGAATTAAGGGGAATTGGCGCGAACCAAACGATCAATCAAATGAATATGTATGGAGATTTTGTAAAAGAGTTTCACGAAATGGCACCGCCAGAAAGTACGAACCAAATGTTACGCTATGTTAGAGGAAGGGCTGCACGCGCAGTCCGAAAAGCGGAACAAGGCAATCCAGGTCCGGTTCATTTGAATTTTCCGTTTAGAGAACCACTTTTACCCGACTTATCCCTTGATAATTTGTGGGGGGAAAATAATGGCTCATGCTATAACGTTGCATATGAAGGAACGAAACAATTAGAGCAAAACCAATTAAAATCTTTATATGCTAAAATTAAAGATAAAAAAAGAGGCATGATCGTCTGTGGACCGCAATTCAATCAGGAACTTGGCGAACAAATTACTTTATTAAGCAGCAGGTTAAAGATTCCTATATTAGCAGATCCATTATCTCAATTACGATCTGGCACACATGAAAAGGCGACAATTATTTCAACATATGATGCGATATTTAAATCTGAGCAGCTGCGAAATCAGTTGAAACCTGACTATATTATTCGTTTTGGAGCAATGCCAATATCAAAAACGTATCTCTTTTTCTTACAAGAACATGAAGATGTTTTACAAATTGTAGTTGAAGACTATGAAGATATGAGAGAACCGACAAACCATTCAAGTGAATTTGTCTTCGCAAATGGTAGTTCTTTTTGCAAGGAATTGGTAAACTTAAGCGAACAAGTACAATCAACATCGGATTGGCTTAATCATTGGCAACAGATGGAGGAAACAGCAACTGTTACATTAAGTCAGACTCATAATGAAAAGTTAACAGAAGGTGAAGCGGTTCGAGAACTTATGAGTGTTATTCCCGATAAGAGTAGAGTTTTTGTTGGCAATAGTATGCCGATAAGGGATGTAGACACATTTTTCTTTCCGACAGATAAAGAGGTAATCGTGCATGCAAACCGCGGAGTTAGCGGTATAGATGGCACGGTTTCTAGTGCACTTGGAGTTGCAGCGTCGACAAATCAGCCTGTAACGTTAGTAATAGGAGATCTTAGTTTTTATCACGATTTAAATAGTTTATTCGCAGCAAAACACTATCAGCTTAATATAACTATTTTATTGATTAATAACAACGGCGGTGGAATCTTTTCCTTCCTTCCTCAAGTGGAGGAAAAAAAGCATTTTGAAGCACTATTTGGTACACCGCTTGATATTTCGTTTGAAAAGGCAATATCTATGTATGAAGGGAATTATCAATTGGTCCATACAAAACAAGCTCTCAAAGAATCACTTGCATCAGCTTATAAACAAGGGGGACTTTCTGTAATAGAGGTTCAAACGGTTCGAAACGAGAATGTTGTTTGGCATAGAGAGTTATGGGAAAAACTAGAGCAGAGGTTATTGGATAATGAATAATTCAATTACAATTAAAGATGCGACCTATCACTATAACGTTTGTGGAGAAGGAGAACCACTCGTTTTACTGCATGGGTTTACAGGGACAGGTAATACATGGGAGACATTTTCTAAGAAATGGTCTAGGAAATTTAAAGTAATTACAATTGATTTACCAGGTCACGGGAAAACAAAAGTCAAATCTCCACGAACGATGGAGCGTTTTTGTGAAGATTTAACATTGCTACTTGAGCAATTACACATTAAAAAAACTCATCTCCTCGGTTATTCAATGGGAGGTAGAGCTGCCTTATCATTTGCATTATATTATCCCGAATATGTTCAATCGCTTATTTTAGAAAGTACTTCACCAGGATTAAAAACGGAGGATGAACGAAGGAAAAGACGAGAAGCGGATGCATTACTAGCAGAACAAATAATGGTTAATGGTGTAGAAAGCTTCACGTATTATTGGGAAAACATTCCGTTATTTGCGACACAAAAATATTTATCAGCCCAAATCAAAGAGAAGATCCGAAATGAGCGACTTGCTCAATTACCGGAAGGACTGGCGGAATCGCTTTTGTTTATGGGAACAGGTACCCAACCGTCTTGGTGGGATAAGTTAGAAGAAGTAACAATTCCCGTACTCCTGATTGCCGGAGCTCTAGATGAAAAATATGTGAAAATTAATCAGGAAATGAAAACTCTGCTTTCGGTTGCCGAAATGATCATTGTTGAAAAATCAGGACATGCCGTACATGTTGAACAAGTGGAAAAGTTTGATAAAATAGTAATGGAGTTCATTTCCACAGCGTTACTAAATTCTCCGCTTTAAGTGCGTGGGAGAAGTGTCGCTAAATTCCGAAGTAAGGGCGACTAAGTTCATACTGAGACTTATAAATCTATCGAACTCAGTCTTCTTTATAGAAGAAAAATATACATAAAAGAGGGTGCGAAATATGACAGTAGCTTGGGAAAAAGTTAGAGAGTATAAAGAGATTATTTTTGAAAAATATAATGGGATTGCCAAGATTACGATGAATAGACCGGAAAAACATAATGCATTTACACCACTAACAGTAAATGAAATGATCGATGCTTTTGCAGATGCTCGCGATGATTCATCAATCGGTGTGATCGTTTTAACAGGTGCTGGGGATAAAGCATTTTGCTCTGGTGGAGATCAATCTGTTCGCGGTCACGGTGGTTACGTCGGCGACGATGAAATTCCTCGTCTAAATGTACTTGATCTACAACGACTAATCCGTACAATCCCCAAACCAGTCATTGCCATGGTAAATGGGTACGCAATTGGTGGTGGACATGTACTTCACATCATTTGTGATTTAACGATCGCTTCAGAAAACGCAACATTTGGACAAACTGGACCAAAAGTGGGTAGTTTTGATGCAGGTTATGGTGCAGGTTATTTAGCGCGTATGGTCGGTCATAAACGGGCACGTGAAATTTGGTATTTATGCCGTCAATACAGTGCAGCGGAAGCTTATGAAATGGGCATGGTAAATACCGTTGTTCCTTTAGAGAAACTAGAAGAAGAAACATTACAATGGTGTGAAGAAATTTTAGAAAAATCACCAACCGCGCTTCGTTTCCTAAAAGCATCGTTCAACGCAGATACAGACGGTTTAGCAGGACTTCAACAGATGGGTGGAGATGCAACACTTCTATACTACACCACTGATGAAGCCAAAGAGGGCAGAGATGCATTTAAAGAAAAACGAAAACCAGATTTCGATCAATTCCCACGTTTCCCTTAAAATAGTAGGATGAAACAAACATAGCTGGAAAAAAGCGTTTTAGTCATAAAGAAATCCGAACTATTAATCACAGTTGTATTAGTTCGGATTTTTTGCTTTACTTTATAGATGATTTCCGTAAATTATTGGCGTAAGATGTTGATGAACGACTCTGCATGTTAGAAACGACGCGCATCCGGAAAATGACTCCACATGTTGCAAATTGATCGACACTATGGGAAATAGCTCTACATCTTGATGAACGTATGCGGAAATCACCGGCGACTTGACAGAGTTTCGTTAATAACTTAATGAATATTAGCTTTGTTGCATTTTTTTATCAACTATGTACTAATGATCCAACTGTTGAAATAGTATTAATTCAATACTCATTTCCTGTAATCATTTGTTATTTGAGTAGTCTCATTTAGTCAAGTTTGGTCTTTCTATAATCAACTTTAACAAGGAGTATCATTACGATGAATCAAATTATGCCACATTGGCTCACAAAACAAGCGGAGCTTTCTCCAAACAAAATTGCAATTGAAACAGATGAAACGTCGCTTACTTTTTCACAACTTCAAGAGCAGAGTGAGCGTTTTGCTCGAAAAATTGCTTCACTTCCTATTACCCCGCAAGCAAAAATTGCAATATTATCGCCGAATCAACTGGAGATGATCATTGCCATCCATGCGCTTACCTATTTACAAACTCCAATGGTTATGTTGAATACGAGACTTTCTAACAGAGAGTTAACTTATCAAATCAAACAAGCTGAGGTTGAATTAGTTATTACAACAACTGAGCTTCGAAGTGAAAAAAACTTGGATCATCCGAATCAAAAGACATATAGCGAAATCAACTTACTACCAGAGGCTAAGGTGGATCTAGCAAAACAAATTGATTTGAGTAAACCTTGTACATTGATGTTTACATCTGGAACAACCGGTTTACCAAAAACAGTTGTTCATTCATATGGGAATCATTGGTGGAGTGCAGTTAGTTCGATGTTAAATCTTGGATTAACGGATAAAGATAAATGGTTATTAACTCTTCCAATGTTTCATATCGGTGGATTTTCAATTCTAATGAAAAGTATTATTTACGGGATGCCCATTTATTTAATGGGAAAATATAATGCAACATATTTATATGAGGTATTAAATGAAAAGAAGATTACGATAGCCTCACTTGTGTCATTAATGCTCCGGCAACTGATTGATGAACTTGGAGAAAACGACCTTCCAAGTCATATTCGCTGTATTCTGCTTGGTGGCGGCTCTGTACCGGAACCTTTACTAAAAAAAGTAGAGCAGAAGAAAATGCCATTATTTCAGACATACGGTATGACGGAGACAAGCTCACAGATAGTTACAATTAGTCTTGCTGATGCAAAAGTAAAATTAGGTTCTTCCGGTAAAGCGCTATTTCCAGCTGACCTAAGAATTGAAAATCCGAACAGGGACGGCATAGGCGAAATTTGGGTGAAGGGTCCTATGGTGATGAACGGCTATTTGAATAATAAAAAAGCCAATGAAGAATCGTTTCACGAGGATTGGTTTAAAACAGGTGATCTAGGTTTTATAGACAAAGATGGTTTTTTATTTGTTGTTGATCGTCGTTCAGATTTAATCATTTCCGGTGGGGAAAATATTTATCCTTCTGAAATTGAGAATGTCATTTTAGAATTGGACGGAATTGTTGAGGTCGCTGTTATTGGAAAAGAAGATGATTTTTGGGGAGAAATCCCTGTTGCTTTTGTTGTTCGGAATGATAAAAAGACGTCGGCTGATCAAATTCTGAACCATTTAAAAAACAATTTGGCGTCTTTTAAAGTACCTAAGGAAATATTTTATGTTGATTCATTACCCAAAAATGCATCAAATAAAATAATGCGTCATAAATTAAAGGAACTGTTATAATGCGTGTTCAAAAAGGAGGATAAAAAGAACCAAGTCGGCTAAAGTTCCCTGCTGCATTTAGATACATGAGCATATGTTCTTGCACGCAGAAAAAGTGCTTTCCTTTTCAAGGAGCGGAGAAGCAAGCCAACGAGCTTCCACAGGATGTGGTGACTTCGACGTTCGACACAGGACGTGTCGGTATTTAGTCGAAGTTCCCCTAACGCAGTGTCATTTTTACCGGACTTTTTGAACATCCTCTTATAGCCCTAATTCACATTAAATTCCATTATGTAACAAAACTTTTTCAGTTGGCGGGTATATCGTGGCCGAAGTATCACAACTAGCCTGCATAGCGGAAAGACGATTAAACCATTTATCGGAGGGGATTATTTGATTAAATATAATATTATATTACCTCTAATGCTTTTTGCTTTTTTAACAATTAAACAAATAATCTTTAATGACGAAATCCGGTGGGTAGATAATATTGGACTTTCTATTTTCACATATTTGGCTTATGTTTTATGGGAATGGCTACAAAAACCTTATAAACGAAATGATGATAAAAATTCGAACTAATTAAAGATGAATGTGTTTTTGCTTAAATATAGCGCTTATATTTTTTACTCCCGTACCAGTAAAAAATCTTACATCCTAAATATTTTAACGTGAGCACCTTCTGTGATGCATGTAATTTGTATTATGTGACAAATTAATAGTAGGAGGTGCTGGAATGGAAAAAAAGAAGTATTATGTTAATTTACAATCAAAAGAGATTTCACAAATTCAATATCAAAACAATGATATGTTTACAATTGAAGCAACTGATGAAGAAGTTTTATTGCTACGAAAAAAATTAGATGGAGCAGATGTAGCAGAATATGATACATTTTGGCGAGCGCATGTACCAATTGTTCCGTACCATAATGATCCGTCAAACGACAGGTATGATCGGAACTTGAGAGAGGCTTATCAAATGATTTACGATCTTGGAGATGACGCAACGAGGTCATTTATCGAAGAAACAGGAATGTTGGGAGACCGGCCCATAGATACTGAAAACTAAACATCGTAATAAGATAGTAACACTTTCATTTCTATTTTTAAGTGAATACTATACAATAGAAGTAGAAATGGATTTGAAGGTAGTTGGTCGTTTTGGAGTATGTTTTTAAAGATTATTATCAAAATGAAGTGAAGTTGTCATTCCAAAAACAGCCTTTTTCTAAAACTCCTAAGCATGTATGGATTATCTGTAAATATAAAGATAAATGGTTGCTGACAGAGCACCGCAGTAGGGGTCTGGAATTTCCAGGAGGAAAAGTAGAAAAAGGCGAAACTGCAGAGGAAGCCGCGGTTCGTGAAGTAATGGAAGAGACGGGTGGAGTAGTAAATAAACTTTATTATATTGCCCAGTATTTTGTAACCGGGAGAAATGGAACGATTATTAAAAATGTGTATTTTGCTCCAATCGAAACATTAAAAGAGCAGCGTACATATTATGAAACGCATGGGCCTGTACTCTTGGATGATATTCCTGAGAACATTAAAGAAAAGAAGCGGTTTAGTTTTATGATGAAAGATGATGTGCTTTCACGATGTCTTCGTTATGTGGAAAAACATTTTTAGAAACCGGATCCGGTACAAAAGGATATGAAATTTAATACGGAATGACGTTTAAAGTGCGTGTTCAAAAAGGAGGATAAAAAGGACCAAGAAGTTCGAGGCGGTGCAGTTTCGAGCAGCGGAATGTATGCATTTAGATACATGAGCAAACGCTCTAGCACGCAGAAAAAGTGCTTTCCTTTTTCAAGGAGCGGAGAAACAAGCCAACGAGCTTCCACAGGATGTGGTGACTTCGACGTTCGACACAGGACGTGTCGGTATTTAGTCGAAGTTCCCCCTAATGCAGTGTCATTTTCACCGGACTTTTTGAACATCCTCTATAATGTATAAAATGAGGGGTTGAATAATATGTTAAAAGTAAACGATACGGCGCTTGTGATTATTGATGTTCAAGGGAAGCTTGCCA
>NZ_JBPPZG010000127.1:0-11566 GCF_051918545.1 Pseudogracilibacillus amylolyticus (SeqCode)
AGAAATACCCCTTTCATTTATATGCTACTTATATTATGTTCAATTTTTCACAAACAGGCAAATTGCATATTCTTCCATGAAAACGAGAACAATGAAGATGAAAGCGAGTATCATCGCGCTTTTACTCTTGAAATCATACAATTCCTCTCTTTATCTCATCTTTTCATGAAATTGAAAAGAGTAGTTTTAAATAACTGGTCTTTCCTATTTTAATTGATCATAAAAAAACACTTCTTCCCATACTTTTTGTGAGAAGAAGCGTTTTTTGTTATATACTTTTTTCTTCTTTGTCTGGAAACATTAAACTAAAGACAATTCCAAAAATCGCAGCAATGAAAAAGGTTGAGAATCTAGATGTAATAATGCCATCAAGTGGGGTACTAATCCACAAAACAGTGAAAATGAATCCAGAGATGACGGTTGCGATTAGTCCAGTGCTTGAATATCGTATCCAAAAGAAAGTCATTAGAATTGCAGGGGATAATGTGCCTCCAACTCCGGCCCAAGCCCAACTTACGACTAGGTAGAGTAAAGATTCAGAGGTTAGCGCAATAATCATGCCGATTATTCCTACAGCTAAAATGACAATCCGTGAAATCGTTACTAACTGTTTATCGGTCAGTTTCATACCTAGTGTTTTATGAATAATATCTTCACTTACCGAACTGGTGACAACCATAAGCTGTGAATTTGCGGTTGTTATGATGGCCGCCATTATTCCAGCTAGTAAAATCCCTGCTATCCAAGTTGGCGTGAGGTCAAGAATCATATGCGGGAGAACTGTTTCTACATCGACAAAACTTCCTTGTTGGTACATGGCAATTGCGGCAAGCCCGATTAAAAATGCACCAGTATAGGCGAGAATGGTCCAAATTATTGCTACAGTGATCCCTTGTTTTGCTTCACGGTCATTTTTTAACGCCATAAACCGTGCACTTAACTGCGGCTGACCTCCCAAGTATCCGAAAAACCAAGAAAAATTATTAAAAAACAGGACACCAATTGCAAATCCAGTCACTCCTCCCATCCAGGAGTCGAAGCCTTCTCCAGCAGTAGCGAGAGATGTAGAGATCGATAAATCATTTGTGCCAATATAAATAAGAGCAACAATCGGCAAGACGACGAGGGTAAGGAGCATCATGATACTTTGAATCATATCCGTCCAAACGACAGATAAAAATCCGCCAAAATAAGCCGTTGCCATAATAACGATGGTAGCAATAATAACTCCAGTAGTTTCATTCATATTAAATGTTGTGAGAAATAATTTTCCCGCCCCAGCGAGCTGGGCACCAACATAAAACATAAAAAAACTAGCGATTAACACTGTAACTAACCATCTAATAATATTTGCTTTTGCCTGAAATTTTACAGCTAAATAATCTGGTAAGGTGAGAACATTGTATTTATCTGCTTCAGCTCGGAACTTACGTGCTAATACTAACCAAGCAAAAATAATTCCAACAGCAATACCAATTGCAACCCAAACTCCGGATAGTCCAGTGGCAAAAACGAATCCAGTAAACCCGAGGAGTAGCCAAGCCGATTCCCCAGTTGCCCGTTCGGAAAAAGCGAGTGCCCATCCAGGCAGTTTTTTCCCTCCTAAAATAAACACCGAATGACTCATCTTTGTTCGACTAGTTAGGTAAGCAATAACAATAATACCAATAAAATAAAGAATGAATTCCACCAAAATAATTGTACTCATGTTTTTCCCTCCTCAAATAATTGGTAGTATAGGCTTAAACGTTCACCTTCTAATGTGAACGTTTTACTATCATTCTATGTAAACCGTAATTTAAATATTAATTTACTAAACTTATATGAAAGAATATTGTTGTTGGAGTGAGAATATGGAACAAAAATATTTTCGAAAACGTAGAACACCGATTTTTATTAAACATGGACTTACAGCGTTAATTTTCATTAGCGTTTATTATTTCCTTGATTATGGATTGATGCGCTTATTTCTGTTTATTCAGCTATTTGTGTTTATAAAAGATCTTCGTATATGTGTGTATATAAAAGAGGACCACCTTGTTTATCGAACGTTATTTCGGACAAGAGCGGTTCCCTTACAAGAAGTTAAAAGAATTTTTTTAGCTGAAAAAACTCGGTCTACTTTAGATGCATCGGTTGTTGAATACACATTTCATGTTACCGTGAAAACGGAGGATAATAAGACTTCCTTACTATGGGAACTTCCAGTCAATATCATCCCGAAAAAAGAAAGGTATCTTTTTGAAAAGACGGTCAAACAAATTAATCCGGCAATTTCTATGAATCTTGTGAAAGCCCAGTTTGTGTGCTGAATAAACTTGCGTGGTTATTTTTCCATTTCCGTGTTTAAATCGTAAATTATCTGGACACCAGCTTTGTTCGTGGATAAATCGCAACTTGCGTGGTTAATTCGAATTTCCCGTGGTTAAACGTTAAATTAGCTGGATAACGGCTTCATTCGTGGATAAATGGCAACTTGCGTGGTTAATTCGAATTTCCAATGGTTAAATGTTGAATTAGCTGGATAACGGTTTCATTCGTGGATAAATGGCAACTTGTGTGGTTAATTCGAATATTCCCGTGGTTAAACGTTAAATTGACTGGATAACTGCTTCGTTCGTGGATAAATGGCAACTTGTGTGATTAATTCGAATATTCCCGTGGTTAAATGTTAAATTAGCTGAATAACTGCTTCGTTCGTGGATAAATTACAACTTGCGTGGTTATTACGAATTTCTCGTGGTTAAATGTTGAATTTGCTGGATAACTGTTTCATCCGTGGATAAATCGCTACTTGTGTGGTTAATTCGAATATTCCCGTGGTTAAATGTTAAATTAGCTGAATAACTGCTTCGTTCGTGGTTAAATTGCAACTTGTGTGGTATTACGAATTTTCCGTGGTTACATGTTAAATTGGCTGGATAACTGTTTCATTGTGGATAAATCGCTACTTACGTGGTTATTACGAATTTTATATGGTAAATCGCGTTAGTCGAATATGATAAGCTTTTTAGAGAAACCTGAATTAAATTGTTTATTTGTCGAATATTGAATTGAGGTCGTTGACTAATATGTTGCTAAATAATCTATGTTAACATGTATCTATCTGTATTTTGAAGGGAGAGAAAATAATGAGGGGACTTAACATTATCAATATAGCGATGACAAAATTTCTCCCGCTATGGATTTTAGTCTTTGCTTTTATAGCTTATTTTGTTCCTACACCTTTTTTACCGCTGACAGATTGGACCGGGTTTATGCTCGGACTTATATTATTTTTAATGGGATTGACTATTCCGCCGTCCAGTTTTCGTTATGTATTTAAACAACCGAAGTTGGTATTTTTTGGGGTGGCATTTAAATGGACGGTGACTGTCTTAATTTCTGTCGTGCTTGGTTTTTATTTTTTATCTCATTCACCTGATTTACTAACTGGATTTATTTTAGCAGGGAGTGTGCCAAGTGCAACAGCCGCAAGCCTATATACGTTTATGGCAAATGGAACTGTTTTACTTAGTATTACGATGTCAGTTGTTGATACATTTATCAGTCCGCTTGTGACGCCCATTTTATTAGAGACAACAGTTGGACATTTGATCCCAATTGAATTTTTGCCTTTAATTATAAGAATGTTATTGATTGTATTATTACCGATTATTTTGGGACTAGTAATTCAATTAAAACTTGCTCGTTTGGTAGAAGCGGTTCGACCGACAGTCAGATTTTTCTCATCACTAACACTGGTACTAATTGTTTTGTCTGTCGTATCGGGTTCACAACCATTACTACGGGATAACCTGTCACTGCTACCACTACTCATAGGGATAACGGTACTGCAAATTGTCATTCCGATGTTTTTAGGCTATTTTTTTGCGAGGGTTTTTAAGTTTAAAGAAGAAGATGCCCGTGCAATTATGTATGAGACAGGACTGTGCAACACCGCACTCGCGGCAATTCTCGCGATGGATTATATCAGTTATTTAGCGGCTGTGCCTGCGGTTATTAACACGATCCTAAACTTATCGATTGGAGCCCTGATTGCGATTGTTATATCGAATCGAGAAGTGCAAGCGGAAAGCGAATCAGTAAAGACTTAATGGGGCTCGATCAGTGATAAAAAGTCCGGTCCAAAATCTAACAACTCTGCATGTTTTCGATCGACTCAGCATCTTCGGAATCGACTTCTCATGTTTTCAAACGACTCAGCATGTTTTCAAACGACTTAGCATCTTCGGAATCGACTTTGCATGTTTTCGAATGACTCAACATCTTTGGAATCGACTCTGCATGTTTTCGATCGACTCAGCATCTATGGAAACAACTCAGCGCCTTCCATAGCAGTAATTAAATAATAGACATATATTCTTACCATAGCTAAAGAAAATAAATTCGCTAGATAGTGATTATCACAGTCTAGCGAATTTTTGTCTTGGAAAATAGATTATTCAGTTTGCTGTTAGATAGGAGTTAGTGAATTTTGGAATGAGAAATTTATAATAAATGAGGAATAGGCTACTGCATATCGTAATATTAGGAATAAACTTATTGATGATATAGTTCAATTAATCGATCTGGTTCTATCGGTTTACTCCAGTAATAACCTTGTCCCTCATGACAATTTTGAGCCTTTAAATAAGAGACTTGCTCTTCATTTTCAATTCCTTCTGCCACAACGTTGTATTTAAGATTCTTACCCATTGATATAATGGTGTCGACAATTACCTCACCATCGATATCCAAGTCATCAATAAAAGATTTATCTATTTTTATCGTATTGACAGGGAGGCGTTTTAAATAACTTAAGGATGAATATCCAGTACCGAAGTCATCGATGGAAATAGATACTCCAAGCTCTCTAAGTTCAGCTAATGTTTCTCCCGGATTTTTAATGTTTAAAATCGTGCCTTCGGTAATTTCGATTTCTAAATGTTTTGGTTCAAGTCCGGTTTCTAGTAGTATTTCTTTTACATTTTTTACGAAATTTTGACTTCTAAATTGGACGGGCGATACATTTACTGAAGCTCTATTTATTGTAACTCCTTTATCGTGCCAGACTTTCATTTGTTTGCAAACTGTTTTTAGAACCCACTTACCGACAGGAATAATCAGTCCAAGTTCTTCTAAAATTGGTATAAATTCAACAGGAGATACCGATCCTAATTTTGGATTATTCCAGCGTAATAAAGCTTCTACCCCGGTAATCTGATTATCTTTTAAATTAACGAGCGGATGATACACAACTGAAAATTGATTCCTACCTAATGCATATTTAATTTCTGAATCCAGTTTGTAATATCTTTCCATTTCACTATTTTGGTCATGTGTGTTGAAACAATGGGAGTTGCCGCCGTTTCTTTTTGCATGATACATGGCCGTGTCCGCTTGTCTAATCGTTGCCTCAACGAAATTTAAATAATCATCTTCGTTTTTTTCGATTGTGTTCATACTAATCCCAATACTCGTTGTTGTCGTAATTTTTTTACCATTGACAAAAAAAGGCAATGCGAATTGTTCTTTTATTTTATTCACAACGGCCATAATATCTTGTTGATTACTAAGGTGTCTTAAGAAAACGATAAATTCGTCGCCACCTTGCCGGACAGTGAAATCAGATTTACGCAGACAATTCTGCAATCTTTTAGCAACTTCTTTTAACACGAAATCGCCTGTACGGTGACCAAAATTATCGTTTATGGCTTTAAAGCGATCAATATCCATGAAAAGAACAGTAACTGTATCTCCAACTTTCATAGCATGCTCGTTTATCCATTCACTTAATAAATTCCGATTCGGTAATAGAGTAAGAGGATCATAGAAAGCCATTTTTTCGATCGTTTCTTCATGTTCTTTTCGTTTTGTGATATCGTGTCTGATAGAAATGTACTTGTATGGTTTGCCATTTTCTTTAAGAAAGGGGACAATCGTCGTATCCACCCAATAATAGGTACCATCTTTTGCTTGATTTTTTATTTCACCTGTCCAAACATTTCCCGTGCCTATTGTACGCCACATTTCCTTAAAAAATTCTCTGCTATGATATCCCGAATTTACAATACTTTGCTTGCTCCCGATTAATTCTTCCTGGCTATATTTCGATATTTGACAAAACTTATCGTTGGCAAATTGAATAATTCCTTGATTATCTGTAATTGCAAGAATAGATGACTCGTTTATGGCTATCTCAATGTCTTTTAATTTTTGGATCATTTCTTTAAACTCAGAATCACGGTGCATTGTTATACCTCGTTTCTTTAATTGTGTGTTCAAAAAGGAGGATAAAAAGGACCAAGAAGTTCGAGGCGGCGCAGTTTCGAGCAGCGGAATGTATGCATTTAGATACATGAGCAGCGGAGAAACAAGCCAACGAAGAAATTCGCAGTGTCATTTTCACCGGACTTTTTGAACATCCTCTTTAAAGGTTCTATATGTATTATAATTGAAAATTCAACTAAGATTTATGAGTTAAATCACTGTTTTTTTATATCAGAGTACAACCATTCATTTTTAATTTTAAACTACTGTGTATTGAAAAGGAATTTTTAAGCTTGCTCAAGTGTAGAAGAGGGGGCGTAAACAAAAGGTTCAGTTATGAAGGAGAAAATAAATATGGAGAAATTAATCATATAGTTTTGAGGGCAACACCATAATAAGGCTTAGATAGAATTTTTCTACCTAAGCCTTCTTTTCGATTGCATTTATGCAAGTTATACAGTTTCATATAGTGTAGCAGGTTTTCTTTGTGAGATATTTCCTTGAAAATAGTCCCACACATAACCGATTATTGCAACAACGAGAGTTGGCACTACCCAACCTAAACCATTAACATATAATGGTAATACGCTTAGTATATTGTCAAGTGCTCCTAAGTTAATTTGAAACAAGTCTAGTACATCACATAATGCAAAAACGGATGTTACAGCGACTGAAAATACATACATTTTTTTGCTTTCCCCAATGAAATGTTGGATTAAGGATAATAATATTAACACAATCGCAAATGGATACACGAATACGAGTAGTGGAGTTGCGATCGATAATATTGAATTTAGACCTAGATTCGTGATTAACAATCCAGTCACAACATATACAAGAACAAATTGTTTATACGAAAATTTAGGGAAAATTTCATTAAAGAAACTTGCACATGCGGTTGTGAGTCCCACACAGGTTGTTAGACATGCAAGTAAAACGATTGTTCCAAATAAGAGACTACCGCTATTCGTAAATAATTGTCCAGCAGCTAAAACGAGTATGTCAGCCCCGTTTTCAACAGCTTTTTCCATCGGTAATACTCTTCCTATCCAGCTAAGGGATATGTATACCAATGTTAGTGCAAGTGCTGCGATAACCCCTGCATAGGCAGTTCCACGTACTAAATCTTTCTTTTTTCTTACACCTTTGTCTTTTAATCCATTAATCATGACAATCCCAAATGCTAGTGCCGCAATGGCGTCCATTGTATAATATCCTTCCAAAAACCCCGCTAAAAAAGGAGCAGATTGAAATTTTTCCGTAGCTGCTTGTCCTTCATAACTTAACGTTGTAAAAGCTCTAACAAATAAGATACTTAAAACAATAAGTAAGATTGGTGTCAGAACTTGTCCGATCGAATCGATCATTTTCTTCGGATCAACACTTAGAAAATAGGTGATTCCAAAGAAAACGACTGTAAACAGGAATAAAGAAAGATGACTCTCGACTTGAAATACTTGGACAAACCCTAATTCATACGCAACACTTGATGCACGCGGAATACCGTAAAGTGCACCGATCGATAAGTAAATGATTACTGCAAAAACAAAGCCAAAAACCGGATGAACACGTTGCCCGATTGCTAGTAATCCATTATCGGATAACGATACGGACAAAACTGCAAGAAACGGCATAAGAACAGCTGTTAAAATAAATCCTATCACTGCAGGTATGAAATAATCACCTGATTCCATTCCTAAAAATGGTGGAAATATTAAATTCCCTGCTCCAAAAAATAATGAAAATAACATAAAACCTAAAAACAATATATTCTTCTTATCCACGAAGAACCCCTCCCAGTATATAAATTTTTATATGCCTGGTCTGGTTGATTGATAAGCCTGTTACTATTTATCTAGTACTTATAATGTTTCGAACGTACATGGGGATTATGTTTAAACACAAAAAAACCCGCCCCTAAATTGGGACGAGTTTTCGCTCGCGTTACCACCCATATTCCCTTCTGTTTCGTAAAAAGAAACAATCCGGCTCTCAGTCAACGTACCATCATACGTGTTCCATGATAACGGTGGAAAACCGTCAAAGCTTACTCATTTCAGCTTTGCGTCTCGGAGATGATTTTCAGATAAGAAACATTCATCAGCTTTCACCACACACTGACTCTCTTTAGAATAGTTTCTCTATCTTACTCTTTCTCGTCAAAGAGTTTAAATGATATTTTAAATTTACCATGTGTAAGTAGTCGTGTCAATTTTTTAAAATAACGCGTAAGCACTACCTTCCAAAATCTTATTTTATCTCTACCATGCTTTTCCCTACCTAGTAGAACAACACAATTAAAATGCATTGATAGTGACTAACATACAAATATATAAAAAAATTGGAGGTTTTTGCAATTTTATGCAGGAAACAGGATGGATATTGTTGAAATAACATATACAGATAGATTAAGAGAAATTGATTTCGATTTCAAAAATGTCGAAGCTCTTAATTACTATTAAATTTACAAAAATGATAGTGAAATTTTACCTAATTTTGACCTTATATTAACAATTGCTTGCTATGTTAGTAAGGAAGGAATTAATTATCGAAAATGGGGAGGAATATGAGTAGTGAATAATCTGTTTCAAAAAATGATGGTAAAAGTGATGTTATTCTTGTTATTAGTGTTCTCGTTTTCACCAATTCAATTGAACGCGGAGGTTGAACTTCAAGCCGATGATGTGATTGAGTCGGATGAATCTGCTGAAGTGGAAGCAGAAGAAGAGGACGAAACAAAGAAGCAGACTGATACGGAAGAAGAGTCGCAGGCAGATTCTGAATCAAATGAAGGTGAAGAAACAGGGGAATTGACAGAAGCTGATGAAACAGAAGCAGCTCAAGAACAAAAAGAATCCACCGATACGGAAGAAGAAACGGATGTATCGGAAAAAGAAACGAATGAACAGGAACAAGCGGTTGAATTAATTGAAGAGGATTCTTCTGATGATCCGGAAGAAGAAGCGGCGGACGAATTTAATGTTACGATTATGCATATGAATGATACGCACGCACATGTAGAAACAATGCCCAAAATGTATTCGGCTATAAAAGAAGTGCGTGCAAATAATGAAAATAACTTATTACTACATAGTGGCGATGTTTTTTCCGGGACATTATATTTTAATGAATTTAAAGGACAAGCTGACCTAGCTTTAATGAACCTTATGGGGTTTGACGCAATGGTTTATGGCAATCATGAGTTTGATCTTGGTTCAAATGAAGGTGGACAAGAGTCTTTGTCGAAATTTGTACAAGGTGCGAATTTTCCGCTTCTCGGATCGAACATCGATTTTTCTGGAGATCAATTTATGGCAGGACTCGTGGCTGAAAATACGTTAGTCGAAAATGCACCAGGTGGAAAATCGTATCATAGTATTGTGAAAAATATTGCTGGTGAAAAAGTAGGGATTTTCGGTTTAACGACTGAAGATACCATTGATATAGCGAGCCCAGTGAATGTGAAATTTAACAATTATTTGGAAACTGCAAAAGCAGCAGTCAAGCTTTTTGAAGAGGCAGGAATTAATAAAATAATTGCGGTGACTCATTTAGGTTATGACAGTAATCCAGCAGTAGGAAACGATCTGTTACTTGCAAAAGTGGATGGCATTGATGTGATTGTTGGTGGTCATTCGCATACAAAACTAGAACCGCCGACACTAGTAACAACTGATGCTAATGGGAATGAAAAAGATCCTACTGTCATTGTTCAAGCTGGTCAGTATGCAGAAAACCTTGGAACATTAGATGTCACTTTCGATGAAAATGGTGTTATTACGGAACATGATGGACAATTAATTAAAGTTGAAAATTATGAAGAAGATCCTGAAGCTAATGGAGTTTTGAAAAGGTATAAGGAAGAGATAGATGATTTGATGAATGAACCTAGTGGTGCGGAGGCATTAAAAGATTTACCAAACCCACGTCTTAGTGAAGACAGTGACGATAGTGTACGGGCGAATGAGACGGAGCTTGGAAATTTAGTAACCGATGCGATGCTAGCAAAAGCAAAAGAGAAATTCTCGGAAACAGTAATTGCCCTTCAAAACGGCGGTGGAATTCGTGCTCCGATAGACAAGGGGCCAATTACAGTTGGTGAAATTATTGCAGTCCTTCCATTTGGAAATGACCCAGTTGTCGCAACAGTAACCGGAGCAGAGTTGAAAGAAATATTGGAACATAGTGTACGGTTAGCACCTGAAGAAAACGGTGGATTTTTACATGTTTCTGGAATGAGGTTCTTATACGATAGTAGCAAGGATCCTGGAAATCGCGTTATTAAGATGGAGATCAAACAGGACGACGGAAACTATGTAGAAATTGCGCTAAATGAAGAATATTTGATTACAACGAATCAGTTTACTGCAATGGGCGGCGATGGATTTGATACATTTGCAAAAATTTATGCCGACGGTCGTGTGACAAATATCGGTGAAATTGATTGGGAACAACTGCGGGATTATATGGTGGAAGAAAACTATTTAAATGGGAAAGTTGATCCGGTTCGTGAAGGACGAATTATTGATGTGGCTCGAGACGAAGTACCCAACGACCCGGAGGATCCGAACAAGCCTGGTGAAGAACCAGAAGAGCCAAGTGAGGATCCAAAGGACCTTGAAGATCCGGTCGATGATTCAAATGGAGGACCTGGAGACGATGGAACGGTTGATAATAATGATGATAAAAAAGGAAAAACATTACCAACTACAGCTACAACGATCTATACTACGCTACTGATAGGGGCTCTGTTGCTACTCATAGGGACAATAATTTATTTCTTAAAACGTCAAGTTAACTGAATTCAATAAAATTGTATGTGGATCTGCAGATAAAATTATCTTATCTGCAGATTTTTTATCGCTACGTGATTTTGAGTTATTTCATGTCATATTAAGAGCCTGCTTGCTTTTGGAGCTTCATCCGAAATAAAAGATAAAAAATATGAGTAACATTGATTCCTTAATAGTTTAATCACCTATTTAAGAGGAAATAAAAGCGTAAAAGGTGACAATTATTGATAAATTAAAGTTAAATACGTATGCTAAACAAAAGAAATAAGTGTTTTGAATCTAAACTTTATTGTAAGCAATTATGAAAAACATACATTTGAACAAAATGGAGTGAGCATATGGTAAACAATGATGAACTTGGTTGGAATTTAGAAAATAGTTATATGAAATTACCTTCAATTTATTACACAAAAACAAGACCAACGCCAGTTCAGGAACCAAAATTAGTTATGTTTAATCAAGTATTAGCTTCTACTCTTGGACTTGATAAGGATTTAGCGAAAACGGAATATGTTGCTCAA
>NZ_JBPPZG010000128.1:0-11374 GCF_051918545.1 Pseudogracilibacillus amylolyticus (SeqCode)
ATAAATGAAGTTCTCCACGTCCCGAAACTTTCCAGGCATCTGGTGAATCAGTTGGATCGACACGTAAACTAACGTCAGTTTCCAACTGTGTTTTTAAACACTCTTCTATTTTTGCAGAGGTAATATATTTTCCTTCTTTTCCCGCAAACGGACTATTATTAACGAGAAAGGTCATTTGTAATGTTGGCTCATCAATATGAAGCGGCGGCAAAGCTTCAGGATGGTCTACTGGACAAATGGTTTCCCCAATATTTATTTTATCCATACCTGAAACGGCGACGACATCTCCTGCTTTTGCTTCATTGATTTCAATCCGTTTTAATCCGAGAAACCCAAATAATTTCGTTACACGAAACGTCTTCTTAGAACCATCTTGTTTCATAACAACAACTTGGTCGCCGACTGTTATTTTCCCACGTGTAACCCGGCCAATTCCAATCCGCCCAAGATAATCGTTATAATCAAGTAACGTTACTTGTAACTGTAAAGGTTCTTCACTAGAATCAATTGGTGCTGGAACTTTATCGACTATCGTTTCAAAAATTGGTTCCATTGACTCCGACTGCTCTTCTGACTCATAACTAGACGTACCATTAAGTGCCGAAGCATACAGCACGGAAAAGTCAAGTTGCTCATCATTAGCCCCAAGTTCTACAAATAAATCAAAGACTTGGTCAATTACTTCTTCTGGTCGTGCGTTCGGTCGATCTATTTTGTTTAAGACTACAATTGGTTTTAAGTTTTGGTCCAATGCTTTTTTAAGAACGAAGCGAGTTTGCGGCATTGTCCCTTCATACGCATCAACAACTAAAATAACCCCGTCCACCATCTTCATAATACGCTCAACTTCCCCACCAAAATCGGCGTGACCAGGTGTATCTAGGATATTAATCGTTTTATCTTTATAGTGAATCGCCGTATTTTTGGCTAAGATAGTGATACCCCGTTCTCTTTCAATATCACCCGAATCCATCGCCCGCGACTCCACTTGTTCATGTTCCTTAAATGTTCCCGAATATTTTAATAATTGATCAACTAATGTTGTTTTTCCATGATCAACATGGGCAATTATAGCAATATTCCGGATATCTTCTCTTAATTTCATACATGTACGCTCCTCATGAATTAAAAACTCTAAAGCGGTACTAGTATACCATATGAATGACTGTTCCCCGAAATAATTTTTCTTTTATTAAAATAAATGATTGCGTTATTTATGGTGTGATGAATATCGTTCTACGTCCTCAACATACCCGACATCTTCATCACTATTGGGATACATTTCATTATAATTATCTCTGTCACCGTAAAAATCGGATGCAGTTTCTGAAGTCCCGTATCGACTTACTTCTTGCCAGGCATCCTCCGCATCATAGCCTACCTGCGTTTCATCTGTTCTTTCATTAGGGTTTATATTCGGGCTAAAAACCTCTTCTTCCACTGGACGACTTCTGTTAAAAATCACATCATTATCTTCTGCGTGTTCCCGACATGTATCAGCTGTCGGAACAGCTTTTAGACGGTCATATGCGATGTCCATGCTGCAAACACGGCATATACCATACGTACCTTCATCTATCGCATGAAGCGCTTCATTTATTGCTTCAAGTTCTCTTTCTGCATGTTCGTTTAGGGCGATGTCTTTTTCCCTTTCATACATTTCCGTTCCCATATCTCCAGGATGGTTATCATAACTTGATAATTCCCCAACAGCATCCATAAATGAAGTTTCTAATCCAAAACGATCTTGTACTTGGCTGATCATTTCACTTTGTCTGGCTAACAATATTTCTTTAAATTCACTTATTTGCTCATTTGTCAGCATAAAAATAACCTCCAATTATATAGATAAACAACAAGCATCTCTTTACTGTTGCGGAATTACGATCCTTTATATCCTATATACCGATCATCACTACTTTTTAAACATAAATCTATCCCATTCCTTTAAAATGCATTAAACTCGCCTTCGTTCTTCTTTATACTATGTGTTATAAGTAGAAAATGATTCTTTATTTCCGCTTAAAATGTATGTTATTATGTGGGTTAGATGGTAATTTCGTTGAATACTTTTTTATGAAGGAGAAGATCACTTTGGCAAATAAACAAACGATTGGTTTTATTGGTACAGGAGTTATGGGAAAAAGCATGGCACATCATCTAATGAATGCCGGGCACCCATTACATGTGTATACAAGAACTAAAGAAAAAGCGAATGAACTTGTACAAGAAGGTGCTATTTGGGAGTCGACAGTTGCTGAATTGACAAGTGCATCTGATGTGATAATAACGATGATCGGCACACCAGCTGATGTAAAAGAAGTTTACTTTGGCAAAGACGGAGTTATTGAACATGCAAAACCAGGTACATACATCATTGATATGACAACATCAAAACCTTCGCTCGCAATCGAAATATACGAAAGAGCTAAAGAGAAAGAGGTGTATGCATTAGACGCTCCCGTTTCTGGAGGAGATGTCGGCGCCAAAAATGCAAAACTTGCCATTATGGTCGGTGGTGACCAAGATGCTTTTGATAAAATGCTACCGATCTTTAACATCATGGGTGAAAATATTATTTTACAAGGTGAAGCTGGTGCAGGTCAACATACAAAAATGGTCAATCAAATTTCAATTGCTCCTGCTATGATCGGTCTTTGTGAAGCGCTTATGTATGCAGAAAAAGCCGGACTAAACCCTGAATCTGTTCTCGAATCTATTTCAACTGGCGCGGCTGGTAGCTGGTCTTTATCTAATTATGCCCCACGGATGATCAAAGGTGATTTTGCTCCAGGATTTGCAATTAAACATTATATTAAAGATATGAAGATTGCGCTTGAATCTGCACAAGAAATGAATCTTTCAACACCCGGACTTTCCCTCGCGCTCGAGATGTATGAAGAACTAGCTAAGAGAGGTTGGAAAGAAAGTGGCATTCATGCTTTAATAAAATATTTCGAGTAAAGAGTATAAAATACTTTACTCGAACGGCTATGGAAATTCATCGGTGTGAGTATTTATGCCGCTGAATGACTCGGTTAAGATGCTGAGTCGCTTGAGATTATGCTGAGTGGCTCGAATAGATGCTGAGTCACTCGAATTTATGCGGAGTGGCGCAGAAAGATGCTGAGTCACCTGAAATTATGCTTAGTCGCTCAGAAAGATGCTGAGTCGCTCAGAAAGATGCTAAGTCACTCGAAATTATGCTGAGTCGCTCGGAAAGATGCTGAGTCACTCGAAATTATGCGGAGTGGCACAGAAAGATGCTTAGTCGCTGAAAATTATGCTAAGTGGCACACAGTACAGCTATTTCTAGCTATTGGCTTTTTTCTTATCTATTTCTTCTTGCACAACAAATGCTAGGTCATCATTACCAAACAATTGCAGGACTTGTTGGAGCACTGCTACAGAAATTTCTTCAGACTCTTCTTTAGAAACTGTTTCTTCCATTGCTTCAAGTAACAATTTATTTTCAGGCTGACTAGGATAGGCCTTTTCATAAAGCACTTTTGCATCTAAATCATTATTCACACACCACTGGGCGAAAATTAAAACCATCATTTTTTCATCGTTTTGGTACTGTTCGATTATACTTTTATCCTTTTCGCTCATTTTCATTCGAATCACCTATTATTGTTCAATTTTTCTCAACATAAACACCCACATAAAAGATAAAGCTTGTTTTAACTGTCTAGAAAGTCCGTTCACATGCTGCTCTTTTACCTCTCTTTTATAGACCCCATAACTGTCCAAAAGCTTAAAGCCACTTTCTTTTGCGAGTTGCAAAAACTCCCATGGCATCATCGCATTAAGAATTACATTTTCACCATAGATTTTAGGATAACCGTGGGCTCTAGGTCCTGCTGTCGGCCCCAAAATTCCCACACATAGAACCCCATTGTTTGTTAATATTCGCTTTATTTCTTTTAGTGACTTTGATGGGTTATCCGTCCACTCCAATACATTAATCACCATGCCGCCATCAAAATAATTATCTGGATAAGGAAGTTGATTGACATCTCCTTGCTGAAATCTGATTCCGGTATCGTTAAATTGCTGTCTTGCTAAATCGACCATTTTCATAGAAATATCAATGCCCGTCGCTTCATATCCAGACTTTTTTAATTTATTCGTACCATAGCCGTCACCACAACCAATATCAATTATTCTAGACCCGAGTTTAATATGTTTTTGAATAAAGGGAATGATATCTTTCCGACTACCTGAATCCCACATGTTTTTACTTCTTTCACTCCAAAATGAAGCTTGATCATCCCACTCTTTTTGTGCTTTTTTTTGCCAATCAAAAGAGCAAATCACTTTCCCCGCCCCCTCTTAACCGAACAAAATTACCTCTTAAAATTTTAAAAGGACTTACCTCTAATGAGATAAGCCCTTTAACGTCTATGAATTATAGTGCAGAAACGTTAGCTGCTTGTGGTCCACGATTTCCTTCGACGATTTCGAATTCAACGTCTTGACCTTCTTCAAGCGTTTTGAAACCTTCAGATTGGATAGCTGAGAAATGAACGAATACGTCGTCTCCGTCTTCACGCTCGATAAATCCGAAGCCTTTTTCTGCATTAAACCATTTAACTTTACCAGTCATCATGATGAATGACCTCCTTATACAAATATCGTGCAAAGTAATTGAATCAATACCTTTACACCACTTTGTTAAAGAGATCGTAAAGTATTATTTTAATCAATTGCCTTTTGCTACTATTAACTTTACCCTTTCTCACAATAAAATGCAAGGGAATAGCTAATTTTATTAAATTATTTTTTCGACATGAGCTTTTTCGACATAAATCTCTCCGTTTCGACACAACCTAAGCATAATTATCTTTATTATGACGAGGTGCGTAACATTGAATGATTCTCTTGTAGTTTTTGTTCGTGCAATTATAGCCTTTTTTACATTGCTTATTTTCACAAGAATTTTAGGTAAACAACAAATTAGTCAATTATTTTTTTTTGATTATATAACTGGTATAACCATCGGATCCATTGCGGCAACTTTGACTACAGACCTTACAAGTAGAGCATGGCCTCATTGGGTCGGACTTTTTGTCTGGGCATTTCTTGTTTTTGTATTGCAATGGGGAAATATAAAAGGACGTACTTTTGCTAAATATATTGACGGAGAACCGGAAATCGTTATTTTAAAAGGTAAAATCATGGAGGAGACATTAAAAAAGACGAGATATCGAGCAGCGGATTTATTAAAATTACTTCGTTCCAAAGATGTATTTGATATTAGCGAGGTTGAGTATGCAGTACTTGAAACAAGTGGAGAATTATCTATTTTAAAAAAGTCAGAAGTTCAGCCAATTACGCCCAAGGATATTGGACTGTTAACATCTTATAAAGGATTAAGCAAGGAATTAATATATGACGGAAAAGTAATGGAACAAAATTTAAACTATATCAATCGAGATAAAGAATGGTTACTTAATCAAATACGAGCCCATGGATACGGCTCTTTTGATGAGGTTTTTTTAGCACTTATAGATGAATCAAATAAGATGTTCATTGACGGATATCGGGATTCCATAGAAAAAGGCAGCGAAAAAAGACTAGAATAGGTGATTGAAATGAAAAAAAGCGTACGAATTATAATTCCAATCATTTTATTAGGAATATTTATTTTAGCGATGACAACTGGAGGGCTTTTGAAAAAGCCGATGTCTGATGAAGATGATCTCATTTCCTTTATCGAAAAAACAGAAAAAGAAGTGTTAAATCAAGATTGGAAAAAAGCTTCTACACACCTTAGTGATGCAAAAAAAGCCTGGAAAAAAGTAGTCAGACGTATTCAATTTAGTGCGGAAAGAGATGAAATTAATGAACTTCATAAAACATTAGATAGAACACGAGGTTTTATTGAAGCAAAAGATAAGGGCGGAGCGATGGCTGAATTAGCGGAAGCACGTAATA
Organism: Pseudogracilibacillus amylolyticus (SeqCode); assembly: GCF_051918545.1. Lineage (NCBI taxonomy): Bacteria > Bacillati > Bacillota > Bacilli > Caryophanales > Bacillaceae > Pseudogracilibacillus > Pseudogracilibacillus amylolyticus (SeqCode). Next base: position 5,941 of record NZ_JBPPZG010000128.1, read on the forward strand.
TATGGAAAGAGCTTGGAAAATGAATACTTCCTCTATTTAATTTTCTTTCAAAATTAGAAGAGGGTGCTTCATAATTTCTTAATTTATTTTTAATGTAAGACGATAGACTTTTTAGTTTGACAAATTGATTCGGATACATATTTCTAACGTCCGACCATTTCATAACTTTTGCACCATCACCTTTATCTTCATTATATCGTCTGTTCATGAAGAACTTTCTCAATGTATAGTCAATTACCAAAAGAAGTAACCGCCTTTCTCCAATGGTTAGCGGATTACTTCTTGAAGTAATTGAAACTTATTAGTCAGCCACTCTTTATACGACTATAGTTACTGAAACTTGAGAGTTATAGCTGCTTGACAACTTTCAATAATTTTAAAAATTACCCTGTCAATTGAATAGGATGAAAAATATATACTGCCCAATTACCCTAACCCGCTGCATAAGCTTTTCAATCGATCGGCCGAATGACCGCACGGACGGGACTTCCATCAGCACCTACCAACTTTAAAGGCAAGGCTATTAGTTCATAAAATCCTGACTCTACCTTATTCAACAATAAATTTTCTAAAATATAAACTCCATTTTTATAGAGTGCATGGTGAGCACTTACTGACTTACTATCAACAGGGTCAACAGACGGAGTATCTGTGCCAATTAAAAAGATACCTAACGCCTTTAAGTACGCCCCTACATCCGGGGATAATACAGAAAACTCTCTCGGAAAACTAGTTGGGTCACGCTCTTTTTCCGTTTTAAGTAAAAGACGCTTAACTCCTCTTAAATCAAACGTTTCTAAAATAGATCTATCTATCATTTTGTGCTCTGTTACGTCGATAATTTTAGCCGGTCCAATATAAATATTCGGGTCTATTTGATGTATTTGTTCTCCATCATTATCAAAATGAAACGGCGCATCGACATGAGTACCTGTATGAACGCTCGATGTAAATTGACCAATATTTACAGAACCTGTTTGTTTTTGGGTATAACTTAATTCAAATTGATATGGGGTGTCTCCCGGCCAAACTGCAATGTCTTTCGTAAGCGGTTGTGTAATATCTATCCATTTTTTCTCCATCCTATCCCCTCACGATACCTAATGTATTTAAGAAAACAATCACAATTGTTATTGGAACAACCCAGGTCATTAGTGCCCGCCACACGGGATACATACTACCTGTTCCTTTTCTCCCCAGTTGGTATTCTTCTTTTACAAGTGCCTTATCCGCTTTATGAATGATAAAAATTGCAATTAATAAACTTCCAAGTGGCAACATTATATTACTAACTAAATAATCCGTTGCATCAAAAATACTTTTATGAAAGATTTCCACTCCGGCCAATGTACTTGAAGAAAGTGCAGAAGGAATCGCAACGATCATTAATACCAATCCCAATACACAAGTCACTGTTGTCCGTGAAAATTTGCCGTTTGCAATAAACGCTGCAACGATAATTTCATATAAACTAAAAGATGAAGTCAGTATCGCGAATAAGAATAGTAATAAAAACAAACTTAAAAAAATTGAACCAAAAGGTATCTGGGCAAATGCAGCAGGGAGAACCATAAATAATAAGCCAGGTCCGTCTGTAGGTTCTAATCCTAAAGCAAATACAACTGGAAAGATTGCTAAACCAGCTAATAGAGAGACAAATATATTCATTCCAACTACCGCTCCGGCAGAGGAAGTTAAATTAACATCGCGCTTTAAATAAGAACTGTACGTAACCATACAAGAAAATCCAACTGCTAAGGAAAAGAACGACTGTCCAAGAGCATATAATAATGATTCAGCATTAATATTTGAAAAATCTGGCGCTAGAAAAAATCGAATACCTTCCATTGCTCCATCTAATGTTAGGGAACGAATTACTAATATAATGAAAAATACAAATAACAATGGCATCATATATTTATTCGCTTTTTCTATACCGTTTTGGACTCCCATTGATATGACAAGAACATTAATAATGGTAAACAATAATAACCCGAACATCGCAATCCCCGGACTGCCTGCTACCGAGCCGAACAACGCTTCATAATTCGCACCTTCGGAAATAATTTTTCCCGGGATACTCATCCCAGTGTAAATTAGTACCCAGCCACCGACAACACTATAAAATGTTAAAAGTAAAAAACAGCCTAATACTCCTAATCTCCCTATCCAAACCCACATACTATCTGGAGCCAACTTTTTATAGGCACTAACCGCTTCTCTCGCTGTCCCTCTACCGATAATAAATTCAGAAATCAACATTGGCAGACCTATAACGAGCGTAAAGATGACAAAGATAAGGAAAAATGCTCCCCCTCCACTCATTCCCGTGACATAAGGAAGCTTCCAAATTGCTCCAAGTCCTATTGCCGCTCCAGCCGAAGCAAGGATAAATCCTAATTTGGATGTCCATTGTTCCCTTTTTTCTTCCATCCCATTCCCTCCATTTTCATCTCTTATAACGTTGTTCGTAAATCCCATAATTCTGGGAAAAAACGATGTTCTAAAACTTCTTTTAAATAGTTAACACCAGATGACCCTCCTGTCCCTATTTTAAATCCGATAATTCGTTCTACTGTTTTCATATGCCGAAAACGCCATTGTTGCAGCCAATCTTCTATATCAACTAATTTTTCAGCCAACTCATATAAATCCCAGTACTTCTCCACATTTTTATACACTTCTTCCCACGCCGCTTTAACCGTAGGATCACCACTATAAATAATAGAATAATCTCGATTAATTAGCTGTTCTTTAATGGGAAAACCAGCATCCGCCAACGCCTTTATAGCTACATCATAAATACTCGGTGCTTTATATGCTTCCATAAGAGCGTTATAAATAGCGGGGTCATTTTCGTAAATTTTTAAGATATGTTTTGATTTATATCCAAGCGCAAATTCAATTAATCGGTATTGATACGATTGAAATCCAGAAGCTTTTCCGAGTTTATCCCGAAACTCTAAATATTCAGCTGGGGTAAGGGTGGCTAAAACATCCCAAGCTTGAATGATTTGGGTTTGTATTCGTGACACACGTGCCAACATCTTAAATGCATTAGATAGTTTTCCCCCGGCAATAGAGTCAATTGCCGATGTTAACTCATGAAGAATTAATTTCATCCACAATTCACTCACTTGATGAATAATAATAAATAACATTTCATCATGGTGACCAGACAGACGATCCTGACTAGTTAAAATTGTATCCAAATGTAAATAGTCGCTATAGGTCATGTCATCTTTGAAGTCAGTATGAATCCCTTTCTCATTCTGTAAATTTTTATATAAATCAGATATTGACTTCGACATATTTATCCCTCCTGGAGATATTATGCGATCACATTTCGCTCATTTTTAAATTGTTTATATGTCTCGTTTTCCATAATACTTTTTAAAATTTGTACCGCTTCCCAAACTTCTGTAAATGTATTATAAAGAGCCACTGGTGCTAGGCGTATTCCATTTGGCCCTCTAAAGTCTGGAATGACATGATGTTTTTTTAGCGCCTTACAAATCCTTGCCGCTTCCTCATGTTCCAAAAATATATGTGCTCCTCTTTTTTCCGCTTCTGTTGGAGTTCGATTGGTAAAAGCATATTCCCTAAGTTCTTGGTTAATTAGTTTATACAAAAATTCTGTTAACAGTAAAGACTTTTTACGTATTCGCTTCATTCCAACTTCTTGAAACATCGCTAACGAACCAAGTAAAGGTGCAGCACTTAATATATGAGGTGTTCCTGTTTGATATGCCCCTGCATGTTCAGCTGGTGTCATCTGATGATCTAAATCAAATTGTTTTTCTTTTTTAGACCCAAACCACCCGGCTAATCCCGGCGATTTACCGAAATGTTTTTTGTTTACATAAAGCCCTCCTACAGAACCAGGGCCTCCATTTAAATGTTTATATGTACACCAAAAGGCAAAATCTACTCCCCAGTTACTTAATTCATGCTCTATCGAACCAATAGAATGGCATAAATCAAACGCAACAAGAATTCCATGTTTGTGAGCTTCTTTTGTTATATACTCCATATCAAGTACTTGCCCACTTCTATATAAAACTCCACTTAATACTACCATCGCTACTTCATATGAAAATGTCGCAATAATATCTTCTTCATTAAGCAAGTCTCCATCTCTACTATTAACACGAATTAGATGGTCTTTCGGATCCAATCCATGGGCCATCAGATTAGATTTTACTGCATAAATGTCGGTTGGAAAATTTAATTCATCTATTACTATTTTATGTCTGTGCGAGTTTGGTTTATAAAAGGTCGTTAAAATTTGATGAAGGTTTATTGTTGTAGAACCGGTTGCAATTACTTCTTCTGCTTCAGCACCCAATAAAGGAGCTGTCATTTCCCCCAATCGTTCGGATAAATAAAACCAAGGTTCATCCCCTTCCGTCCAGCCATCTATCGCAAATTTCTTCCACGATTCAAGCATTTGTAAAAGCGCTTCCTCTGAACGCTTTGACAGAAGACCTAACGAGTTCCCATCAAAATAAATACTGTTTTTTGGAACGTAAAATTCTTGCCGATACTTTTTCAATTCATCTTGTTCATCTAGCTTTTTAGCTGTACTCCTAGTAAGAGGTAAGTCATTAAGCATATTAAAACCTCCTTATTTGAGAATATTGTTATATACAATATACATAACAAGGATAAAAGAGTAAATAGCCTTCCTTATTTGGTAAAAATAAATACTGGAGTCAAGTCGCAATTTTTGATACAATTGATTATTGCAAGATTATAAAAAGCAAATAAAACCTCCAATTTTTGTATCTTGTAAATATAAAAAACAGGTGGTAATAGTAATGGAAAAAGAAAAATATCAAGTATTACTCTACTACAAATTTGTTCCTATCGATGATCATGAACAATTTGCAGCGGAGCATTTAGAGTTTTGCAAAAGCCTTGGTTTAAAAGGTCGTATTTTAGTTTCTCATAACGGAATAAACGGCACTGTTTCTGGAACTGTTGAGCAAACAAATGCTTATATGGAAAAAATGCATGCAGATCCACGTTTTGAAGATACATTCTTCAAAATTGATGAACATGACGGTCATGCGTTCAAAAAAATGCATGTTCGTCCAAGAAAAGAACTCGTAACGTTACGTTTAGAAGAGCCTGTTGATCCAAATGAATTAACGGGTGAATACTTAAAACCAACTGAGTTTTATGAAGCGATGCAAGATGAAAACACCGTTATCTTAGATACTAGAAATGATTATGAATATGATGTGGGCCATTTTCGTGGCGCAATTCGCCCAGATATTCACAGCTTTAGAGAATTACCAGATTGGGTGAAGGAAAATAAACATTTACTTGAAGGCAAACGCGTTTTAACCTATTGTACAGGCGGTATTCGTTGTGAAAAATTCACTGGCTGGTTAATGAAAGAAGGGATTGAAGATGTCGCTCAATTAGA
>NZ_JBPPZG010000129.1:0-10902 GCF_051918545.1 Pseudogracilibacillus amylolyticus (SeqCode)
AACGATTCCAATTACGAGTTTATCGGAAAAATTGATGCATATTTAATAAAACGATTGGCTCCGGAAATTGCTGTTCATGGAGTATGTGTAAATGTGTCCGGGATTGGTGTATTATTACGAGGAGATTCCGGCGTTGGAAAGAGTGAAACAGCTCATTCACTTGTCGGTCGAGGGCATCGTTTAGTTGCTGATGATATTGTAGTGTTAAAGAAACTTAGCCCGCAAACACTTCTAGGAACCCATAATGAAACGAATAAAGAATTACTAGCACTTCGTAGTGTAGGTCTATTAAATGTGGTTCGGATGTATGGGCGAAAAGCTTTTCAAGAAGAATCGAGAATTGCGCTTGATATTGAACTGGTGAAATGGCAAGGAGAGTCCTTATATAATGAATTAGAAGTAGAAACAAAATTTACGTCCTATATGGATGTGGAAATTCCCTATATTCAGATTCAATTAAAGCCAGGCCGCGATGTCGTTGGGTTAATTGAAGCAGCTGTGAATAATTGGTATTTAAAACAACAAGGATATAGTGCGGCAGAAGATTTTATGAAGCGAATTGAGAAAGAAGCAGCCGAGGAAAAAGGGACAAATTAGGATATTTGAACATATTCTAAATCGTGACGTAACAGCAGGGATAAACTTCACTGCTTAGATCCAAAAAAAGTTGCAATACCGCTACTGAAGTCACTCCGGTGTAGCATTTCTCTACGGTATGCCCTTTGAATAAAAAGTGTATTAATAGCTAATCATTCCCGAAATCGGTGAAATCCTGCTCACCAGGTAACGAATAACAGCTAATCATTCCCATAATCGATGAAACCATGCTTACAGAGGAATGATTAAGCGTTATTCATTCCTAAAATCAATGGAAGCACGAATAAAAGGAAAAAAATTTGTCCGCAGCGTCCTCGATCGTTTTTAATCTCGGTAATTTATCGAAAAAGAGCCCCGTAGCTAAGATCAACCTAGCGGATACGTCGCATTTTCACATTAATTGCATAAAATGTTTTTTAATTGTCTTATTTCATTATTTCTATCAGTTCAAATTGCTCTTTAAATAAGCTATAATAGAATAGGAAATGGTAGAAGGGAACATGTCGGATGAGTTATCAAGCATTATATCGTGTTTACCGGCCTCGTACATTTAAAGATGTCGTTGGTCAATCACATATTACGCAAACGTTACAAAATGCTATATCAACTGGTAAGTTTTCGCATGCTTATCTTTTTTCTGGCCCAAGAGGTACAGGAAAAACGAGTGCTGCGAAAATTTTTGCGCAAACGATCAACTGTGAAAAGATGCCTACGAAAGAACCGTGTAATGAATGTGCATCTTGCCGAGGAATTTTAGATGGTTCGATTTCCGATGTGATTGAAATTGACGCCGCTTCTCATACGAGCGTAGACGATATCCGAAATATTCGTGATAAAGTTAAATACGCTTCAAGTTCCGTTCCGTATAAAGTGTATATTATTGATGAAGTCCATATGATTTCAACAAATGCGTTTAATGCTTTACTTAAGACGTTAGAAGAACCTCCGGAACATGTTGTGTTTATTTTGGCAACAACGGAGCCCCACAAGATTCCACTTACGATTATTTCACGATGCCAACGCTTTGATTTTAAATCCATAAGTAACCGTGTTATTATGGAACGGCTTCAGGAGATTATGGATTATGAAGAGGTTGAAATTTCTACTGCAGCACTTGAAGCTGTTGCACTTACGGCTGAAGGTGGCATGCGTGATGCACTCAGTCTCTTAGACCAAACAATTTCTTATAGTAATGGAAAAATTGAAATAGAAGATGTTCTTGCTGTAACCGGTGGGGTTTCACAAAATATTTTGACAGATATTGCTAGTGCGATGTATGCACAAGAAACGATAGAAACGTTGCGACTATTCGATGAACTTATTCAGAATGGAAAAGATCCGGGACGTTTTGTGTTTGACTTTATATACTTTTTACGAGATGTTTTGTTTTATAAAACAAACCCAAAATTGGAAGAGTATTTAGAAAGGGCTATCGTAACAGAGGAATTTGTAAAATTTACGGAGACGATAGAAACAAGTTGGATTCAAGAGGCAATTGTTCAACTGACAGAGTGTGAACAACAAATTAAATGGACAAATAGCCCCAAAATATTTGTAGAGATCACTTTATTGACGATTACAAATCGACATAATAAAACAGAACAAAATATAGAAGAAACACAAGTAAATAATTCAGAAGTGAAGGATTTAACTGAGCGGATTAACTTGTTAGAAAAGAAATTAAATGAAGTAGGACAATCTAACAGTTCTGCTCAAGCTGCACCAACTACAAGAAAAAGAGAAATGCCAAGAGCAAAGAAACGAACTTACGATATTCCACATGAGCGAATTCGAAATGTACTGACTCAGGCAGAAAAATCCGCATTGCAGCAAGTAAGAGCAGAATGGGCGAATTTTCTTGATCAGTTAAAACGAAAAAATGCTCCGGCTCACGCAACCATTCAAGATAGTAAGCCGGTGGCAGCATCAAAAGAAGCAATTGTAGTTGGATTTAAATATGAAATTCACTGTGCATTATTTCTTGAACATAAAGAACTGATTGAATCAACGCTCGCAAATATACTTTCACATCATAAGCCAATCATCCCGATACCGGAAGAAGATTGGCACGCAGTTCGAAGTGAATTTTTAAGTCAACAAGAGGAAGCAGAACCAACACAAGAATCAGCTAATGATCCGGTAATTGAAAAAGCTCGAGAATTGGTTGGAGATGAAATATTAGAAATTCGTGACTAGATGAAACATGAGAAAACTTGGTTTATCGTCAAGACTTTATAGTGGAAGCTAAAGTTGCACTTACGAGTGATTGACGTACTAGTACTGGCGCCTGAGACAAATGCTTTACAGTGGGACGAATGAAAGTGCAAATGCTCTTCGATAGGACGAGTTAGCGCAGTCCCAGTCCCAGGACGCCTGAGCTTTTAGCCAGTGAGAAGTAAGAAAGTTTTATACTTTCTTACCTTCTAAAAAAGAACTTGAATTCATATATTTTAAGGAGGAGTTATACATGAAAGGCATGGGAAACATGGGTAATATGATGAAACAAATGCAAAAAATGCAGAAAAAAATGATGAAGGCACAAGATGAACTTTTAGCAATGGAGTTTGAAGCATCTGTTGGTGGTGGTATGGTAACAGTCGTTGCTAATGGAAGTAGGCAAATTCTAGATGTTCAAATTAAGGAAGAAGTAGTCGATCCAGATGATGTGGAAATGCTACAAGATTTAATTCTTACTGCAATAAACGATGTAATGAAACAAATTGAAGAAAAAACAGAGCAAACGATGGGGCAATTTACGAAAGGATTAAATATGCCAGGCATGTTTTAATGGTCCAATTGCCTTAGGAGGCTAAAAGATGTACTATCCAGAACCAATATCAAAACTGATTGATAGTTTTACAAAATTGCCAGGCATTGGACCAAAGACGGCAGTCCGTCTGGCTTTTTTTGTGATTGATATGAATGATGACGATGTTGTTGATTTTGCAAAGGCGTTAGTTAGTGCAAAGCGTGAATTAACGCATTGTGCGATTTGTGGGCATATATCTGACCAAGAGACATGTTCCATTTGTCAAGATCATACTAGGGATGAAGCAATTATTTGTGTTGTCGAAGATTCGAAAGATGTTATTGCAATGGAAAAAATGAAAGAATTTAATGGGAAATATCATGTTTTACATGGTTCTATATCGCCAATGGACGGGATTGGTCCGGAAGACATTAATGTACCAAGCTTAATCCAACGATTAAAAGATCATGACGTAAAAGAAATCATTCTTGCGACAAATCCAAATATTGAAGGAGAAGCAACGGCAATGTATATATCTAGACTTGTCAAACCATCAGGCATCAAGGCAACGAGAATTGCTCACGGTTTACCTGTTGGAGGAGATTTAGAATATGCCGATGAAGTAACTTTAGCTAAATCATTAGAAGGCCGTCGTGAACTCTAAAACTGTTGATTTTAAAGTAAGTTTAAAAGAATTAATAACTGGTCTGAATTAAATAGAGAGAAAATAGAAAACTAATTTATTAGGGTGACATTATGAGGAGAAAAAGGAGACAAAGGGAAGTCGATCGTGAATTATTGGATGCAATTTTTACTTTAGAAACAGAATGGAAAAAACTACGATATATTATTGATAACAGTATTGAACCGATGGCAGAAAGTCAGCAAACATTGCAATTAGCTGAGGCAAAATATATGTTTCTATTAAAAGAAGCGAAACATCGGAAAATTAGTGCGTTAAGATATTAATGTTTTGCTATACAAACATGTTTCTTTAGGTTCTATTTTTATCCTTTTATACATAAAAACTAATAAAGGTATAAAAGGAGCTGAAGTAAACATGGAACCAATTATGATTCTAGTGGGGATATTAGTTTTACTCGGATTATTTTTTATTTTTCGTTCACCAGCGAAGTCTGTACGTGTAATTGGAACAGGTGTAATCCGATTAACAATTGGCGTTTTATTTTTATTTTTCTTAAATGTATTTGGCGGTGCGATTGGACTTCATATACCGATAAATATTTTTACTGTAATTATAAGTAGCATTTTAGGGTTATTTGGGGTAACATCTTTAGCTGCTATTCATATATTTATACTGTAATAGGAAGTTCAAAAAGTCCGGTAAAAATGACACATCGAGAGGGGAGCTTCGACTAAATACCGACACGTCCTGTGTCGAACGTCGAAGTCACCACATCCTGTGGAAGCTCGTTGGCTTGCTTCTCCGCTCCTGAAAAAGGAAAGTACTTTTTCTGCGTCCTAATGTCGGTTTTGCTGACAGGACGTGGGCGGCCTTAACCAGCTCGATCCTTTTTATCCTCTTCTTGAACATGTACTATCAGTCGGTGTATAAAAATCGTTAGATTAGGAGATACTATCTACTAAACTGACGATAGAGGTGAATAGTATGGGACAATGTGTGATTTGTGAAGAGAAAAAGGCTGAGGGTATTCATTTATATACATTATTTATTTGCACACAATGTGAATACAATATCGTCCATACCGAAGTGCGAGAAGAAAAATATCGCTACTATGTACAAAAGTTAAAAAATATGAATCAAACAAAGCTTTTTTCATAGAGACAGAATATCGATTATGCACAAGTTGCTTAAAAGTCACCGAAACGGTTGACAATAAGCGCTTGTGCTTTTCTTTTTTCTTGCATTCAATTAATTTCCATATAAAATAAGTGTTATATAACAAAGAATCTCTATGGATATACGCTTATTTTATCGATTAATCAAATATATCTCGGTAAAATGAAACGACAGTGACTTTTTGATCTACCATAGTAGCAATTACTCAAGTTAGCACCATATAATAAAGAACAATTAATTAGAAAAGCATGATACAATAGATGTAACAAGCTTATTTCTTATCAATATTTTTGTTTCGTAACAACCCAAATGAATAAGTTATAGGTAAGAAACATACCTTTACAGCAAAGGTAATATGTTGGTTAAAATCTCTAAAACTCCGCTTCTAAATTACAACCAGCTTATTCGCAGTAATATAAACGTAACAAAGCATCTTTGATTTACAAAAGGAGAAGAGAAAATGAAAGGTTTTTTTATCTCAGTTGAGGGTGGGGAAGGTGCTGGGAAAACAACGGTACTAGATCGACTCCATCATCAATTGACTGAGCTGGGATATCGGGTTCTTTTAACGAGGGAACCTGGAGGTATATCCATTTCTGAAAAAATTCGTCATATCATTCTTCACCCAGATCATACAGAAATGGAAAAACGAACAGAAGCGTTATTATATGCAGCAGCGAGAAGACAACATTTAGTTGAGAAAGTGCTACCCGCATTACAGGAAGGAAAGATTGTCCTTTGTGACAGGTTTATTGATAGTAGTCTCGCATATCAGGGCTATGCCCGAGAAATAGGGATTGAAGAAGTGTTTACAATTAATCAGTTTGCTATTGAAGGATGTATGCCAACATTAACGCTTTACTTCGATATCGAACCTGAGAAGGGATTAAAAAGAATTGCATTGAATAGTAACCGAGAACAAAATCGCTTAGACTTGGAAACAATGGAATTTCACAACAAAGTATATGAAGGATATCAAATTTTACTAAATAGGTTTCCAGATCGCATCCAAAGAATTGATGCAGAGCAAGCGGTAGATCAGGTTACAGAAGATGCATTTAAATATATTATTTCTCATTTGAAGGAGGTTAGAAAATGAAACTAATAATTGCGGTAGTCCAAGATAAGGACTCCAATCGATTAATCAATGCGTTAAATGATGAAAATTTCCAAACAACAAAACTGGCAACAACAGGTGGTTTCTTAAAAGAAGGAAATACGACGCTTATGATTGGTTGTCAAGATGAACATATTGAGGAAGCACTAAAAATAATTAAAGAAAATTGTTCACAAAGAGAGCAAATGGTGGCACCAATCTCTCCGATGGGGGGAAATGCGGACTCGTATATACCAAAGCCAGTTAAGGTAGAAGTTGGTGGCGCAACTGTATTTATTTTACCGATTGAATCTTTCTATCGCTTTTAACTAGGAGAAAAGGGGCTATTTAGATGAAAATTGGTCAAGAAATTAATTCTAAAATCGACCAAAAACCGTTAAGAAAAGTAAATGAAGGAAAATCAAACTTTGAACAGGTTGTTAGGTCGGAATCCTTTCGAGTAAAACGAGAGGAAATAGAGAGTTTAATTAGGGATATTACAAAACAAGGGGAAAAAATAGCCCGTTTTCGCTCCTTACAAGATTTAGCAAAATTTAAACGAATGATTAAGCACTTTTTACAAGAAACTGTTCACAGTGGTTTATCATTAAAAGAATCAAGAAGTTTTAACATGACAGGGTCTAGTCATAAGTTAACAACGGTCGAGGAAGTTGATGAAAAGCTAATCCAACTTACTAGGGATGTGCTTGATCAGGAAAAAAAGACCGTTGATTTATTAGGATTAATTGGCGAAATTAGGGGCTTGTTAATTAATTTATCAACATAATAAGGATGTTAATTTATGCAAACATGGTCAGAACTTAGTAAAATACAACCTTTAGCTAGCAAAATATTAATCAATAGCTTTCAAAAAGATCGTGTTTCCCATGCATATCTCGTCCAAGGGTCACGTGGTACTGGCAAAAGGACGCTTGCTAACTTAATAGCAATGACCCTTTTTTGTCAGGAAAAAAATGGAATGGAGCCTTGTCAAACATGTCATATGTGTACACGCATATTATCAGGTAATCATCCAGATGTTCACTGGGTTCAGCCTGAGGGCTCTTCCATAAAAAATGAACAAATTGAATTATTAAGAAAAGAGTTTTCCTATACAGGACTTGAATCTTTAAAAAAGGTATATGTTATTAATCCTGCTGAAGCGTTAACCGTGAATGCAGCAAATAGAATATTAAAGTTTTTAGAGGAACCCGATATTGAAATTACCGCCCTTTTATTAACAAATAACGGGCAAGGAATTATTCCAACTATTCGTTCTCGTTGTCAGTTAATTGACTTAAAACCATTAGACGAATTAGCTTTTCAACAAAAATTAACCCAATTAGAAAATATAACAATTAACGAAAATAACGCACGTTTACTTAGTGCTTTAACAAATAATATAGATGAAGCAATAGAGTATCATACAGAAGAAAAGATTTATAAAATAAGAGATTTAGTTGAACAATTTATATATATGTTACTTTCAAATTATGAGGAACGTTATCTTTTTATCCATCAAGTGTGGTTAACTAACTTAAAAGATAAACAGGATATTGAACAAGGTTTAGATATTTTGTTATTGGCATTTAGAGATATCACAAATGAACAAGTAGGCAGGTCTGGCCCACTTTCTTTTTTCCAGTCCGATGATGGTCTCTTAACACGTTCTGTCCATCATTTTTCGCAAAAGAGATTACTTCAACTATTAAAGACTCTTTTAGAAGCAAAACAAAAAATTAATCAGAATGTACATCCTACGTTAGTGATGGAACAACTTGTACTTCAATTTTAGAGGTGGTTTATGAGATGATAGAAGTAATCGGAGTACGCTTTAAACAAGCAGGAAAAATTTATTACTTTGATCCAAATAATTTATCCATACAGTTAGATGATGATGTGATTGTAGAAACAGTACGTGGAGTAGAATTTGGCAAAGTAGTGCTTGTTAATAAGTTAGTAGATATTGAGGATGTCGTGCTTCCTTTGAAAAAAGTAATGCGAATTGCTAATTATACAGATAAACAGAATGTGAAACAAAATGAGCAATTAGCGAAGGAAGCTTTAAATATATGTATAGATAAAATAAATTATCATCGATTAGATATGAGTTTAGTAGATGTAGAATATACATTTGATCGAAATAAAGTGATATTTTATTTCACTGCTGAAGGTAGAATTGATTTTCGTAACTTGGTTAAAGATCTCGCTGCTTTATTTAAAACGAGAATTGAACTTAGACAAATTGGCGTTCGTGATGAAGCGAAATTGTTAGGCGGCATTGGTCCTTGTGGCAGGATGCTTTGTTGTTCAACATTTTTAGGAGATTTTGATCCAGTTTCAATAAAAATGGCTAAAGACCAAAGCCTATCATTAAATCCCGCTAAAATTTCCGGATTATGTGGAAGATTAATGTGTTGTTTACGCTATGAAAATGATAGTTATGAAGATGCGAAAAGACAACTACCAGACATTGGGGAAGAAATTCATACAAATTATGGTCGTGGTAAAGTAGTTGGATTAAATATTTTAGAAAAAGTAATAGAGATTGAAATGTATGAAAATCAAAATATTATTGAATATACTTTAGACGAACTAATTGAGGATAATATCATTTCTGTTCAGTAACAGTAAAGAGGTGGGACGTTTGAGTAAGGGGCAAAGAGAAATTTTTGATCAAGTTTCACATATGGAAACTCAGATCGGTGAACTTTATGAGCAATTGGGTAATTTAAAAAATGACTTAAGTGAGCTCATTGAGGAAAATCATCGATTAACTGTCGAAAATAAGCACTTACGAACCTATTTAAATCGTGATCATGTTCACGAAGAGAAAAAGGCAACGAAGAAAAAACGTGAAGCTACCGTACCAGGTGAAGGGTTTGATAATTTAGCTCGCATTTATAAAGAGGGATTTCATATTTGCCATATGCAGTTTGGAAGTCCAAGAACAGATGAAGATTGTTTATTTTGCCTCGAATTATTTGATTAAATTGAAACTGTCTCCTATATGATTGGATTAGATTCCATCAAGATAGGAGACAATTTTTTTAAGAAGAAAGTTTACGATAAAATGATATATTAAGTACAATATAGTTAAAGTATTGAATGATAAAGATAGAATATGGAGGATGCTTAGTGGTAAATCTAAAGGATGATGAGCGTCTGGATTACTTAATGTCAGATGGAAAAACACAAATAATTCAAAGTCCAACAATATTTTCATATTCCCTTGACGCAGTATTACTTGCAAATTTTACATATGTACCGATTAATAAAGGAAATATTCTTGATTTATGTACAGGAAATGGAGTCATTCCACTTTTCCTTGCAAAAAGAACAAAAGGGAAAATTACTGGACTTGAAATTCAAAATAGATTAGTCAACATGGCAAATAGAAGTGTGAAATTAAATGGAATGGAAGAAAAAATTAACATTATGGAAGGAGATTTAAAAGAAAGGCACGAAGGATTAAACCAAAGTTATTATGATGTTGTAACATGTAATCCTCCATATTTTTCGACACCAAATACAACGGAGCACAATCAAAATGAATACTTAACAATTGCTAGACATGAAGTTTGCTGTACATTAGAAGACGTCGTTAAAGCGTGTAAATTGTACGTGAAACCAGGTGGTAAAGTTTCTATGGTGCACCGACCAGAGCGGTTAGTGGACATGCTCACACTTTTTCGGAAATATCAAATAGAACCAAAAAGAATTCAGTACGTGTATCCTAAGGTTGATAAAGCCGCAAACACCATTCTTTTGGAAGGAATTAGAGATGGAAAGACAGGTCTCCAAGTATTACCACCACTATTTATTTATGAAGATGATGGGAATTATACTGATCGGGCGAGGAAGATCATTTATGGAGAATAAGCATTACGTATATATGTTACGGTGCAAGGATGACTCTTTATATACTGGTTATACAACAGATATTGAAAGCCGATTAAAATTACATGAAAGTGGAAAAGGTGCGAAATATACACGGGGTAGAGGGCCATTTCAACTTGTTTATCAAGAAGAGTTAACAACAAAGTCTGCTGCATTGCAACGAGAACATGCCATAAAAAAACTCCAAAGAAAAGACAAAATCGAACTCATTAACGAAAAAAAGGATGGCATAAAATGAATGTACAAGTAAGTTATGAAGAGAAGGAAACCGGGACTCTTTATGTCGTCCCAACTCCGATTGGAAATTTGGAGGATATGACATTTCGAGCAATCAATACATTAAAAGAAGTGGATATCATTGCAGCAGAGGACACAAGACATACGCAGAAACTGTTAAATCATTTTGAGATTAAGAATAAGCTAATCAGCTATCATGAACACAGTAAGAAGGAAAGGACGGAGCAACTCCTAGACATGCTAAAACAAGGAGAGAATATTGCAATTGTTAGTGATGCTGGCATGCCAGCTATTTCTGATCCTGGTTCTGAACTTGTAAAGGAAGTTATTGCTCAGAAAATACAAGTAGTTGTTTTACCGGGAGCAAATGCAGCATTATGTGCATTAGTTGGTTCAGGTCTTTCAACAGATGAATTTTTATTTTATGGTTTTTTACCTAGAAAGAAACAAGAGAAAGAAGCTGAATTGGAACGATTAGGTTCTTTGAAAGCTACACTCATA
>NZ_JBPPZG010000130.1:0-10868 GCF_051918545.1 Pseudogracilibacillus amylolyticus (SeqCode)
AATCTTAATCTTCGCAAAAATACCGAGTTGTCAAACTCTAAATCATTTGATTATGATTCTAACAGGCATTTTCAGATTTATGGAATAAGCTTTATCTTACTTGGTTATATATTATTCGGGGCAATTTTGTTTTTGATTATAAACATGTATCAAGTAAATCTTTTTAATGTTTGGCCGTTTATTATTTGGAGTATTGTCGGGCTTCTTCTATACAGTGTTTACGAAGTTTATTCGCTTTTTGTCATTGCGCTTTTAATTACGGTTTTTGGTCAACTGTATAGTGCGCTTGCCTTTTCATCCTTCAATTTAATTATATTTTTCATTTTTGTATTTGGTTATTTTTATTTCGTATTGCGTCGGAATAATCCTTTTTATAACTATGTTTTTGCAATTGGTCTTGCAATCCAAATTTTAGTTGCAACAATTGTAGCGTTGGAGCAATATTATTGGTTTATTTTTCTCACGCTTTTACTGTATATACTCGGTAAAATCATTCCAAAGACAGCCTTAAGAAATTCGCTTATTTATGTGAGTTTATTAAGTATATTTATTTTTAAAATGTATGAATCTTTTCTTTTACAAGAAGAATACTTTGTTAATGATCTTGTCATAGAACCTGGCTTTTTTATCGGATTAGGTATTGTATGGATCGGTGCATTTATTTACGAGTGGAGATGGAATAAATCAGAATTGATAAATCTGCTATTATTTATCCCTTTCTTTTTTATCCCGTATTCCTATATCTTTATCATTCTAAGTATGTTCCTATTTGCTATTTATTGGCTGATCATTGGCTTTCAGTCGAATCAGGATGACAAAACAATCATCGGAATTATCAGCTTTTTGATCAGTACTTTTACTGTCTATATTCAATTCGCATGGGAAACATTGAATAAATCCTTGTTCTTTTTACTTGGAGGAATACTTTTGTTTGTCATTAGTTTTATTTTGGAGAAGCAGCGAAGAAAGACAGAAGGTAGAGTAGGGGGACATAAAAAATGAAACGGATCCTCTTTTATCTAATCATTCTATTGCAAGTTATTGTAATTGTTTTTTTGACGTATCAATTTGAAAAAATCGATCGAACAGGTTATGAAATAAAAATCCAAACATTATCTCCTGAATTTCCGGTATATGGTGATTTTATTGATGGTGACATGTATGTGGAATATGATATTAATAAAATTCAAGCCGACAGATGGAAAACCCCTATGCCGATAGACTATAATACACCTGTTTATGTATTACTTGAAAAAGATAAAACTGGAGTATTTCGAGTTCGTTATGCAACTACTAAAAAAATAGAAACAACAAAAAAAGATGCGTATGTATTAAAAGGTACATATCAATACTATGACCAAGATCATGATATTCATTATGTGAATTATGGGCTTGAATATATAAAGCAAGCGGATCGTTTTGGAACATTTAAACCAAGAGATGAACTGGTCATTACAATATTAATCGGAAAATGGGGACAGTATAAAGTCGTTGGAATTGATAAATGGAATGAATAGCAACGGAAAAAAGAATTCACGAGTGGAATATTAAGATTACTTATCGGTTGTGAAGTCAGTAGCTTTCTTTTCAAGTGAAAGTCAAACTAGTTAGATGAGTTTAAATTGCAAATAATTGGAATTTCCACTACCAATTTCTATGAAAAAACCTTATAATTAGGCTATGGATTTCTGTCCAAATCCCTAACTCAATATCATGGCCGATGATTCTACAAATCAACTGATTGGTTATAAGCATAAATGTTTGAAAAGCTGGGGATTTTTTTAAAAGATAAGAAAGTATAAATTTTTGCTCTACCACGGTGTTGATCACTGTGGTATTCTTATTGTATGGAGAAAAATATTTTGAAAGAAATTTTCTTTGATAATCATCAACATTGGGAGTCATTTAAAAGGAAATATGAAGATAGAATCCGTTCGGTAGTTATCAAGGAGGTTGAGAAGTTTCGTGACTGCGGAAATCCGAAAAATGGATTTAAACTCTTTGTTTGTGAAGGCTGCCATGATGTTCGAAAAGTTCCTTATCGTTGTAAAGGCCGCTTTTGTACAACATGTTCACTTGGGGAAAGTGAAGAATGGAGCCGTTTATTAACAGAAGATGTATTACAGGTGAACCATCGACATGTTATATTTACGATTGATGAAGGGTTACGCGAAATTTTTTTGTTGCATCGTCATCTCTTAAAACCTTTGATGGATGAGGCCGCCAAACTTATCTCAGATTACTTTGGAAAGAAGGCAAAGGTAAAACCAGGTATCATAGCTGGTTTACATACGTTTGGTTCAAGAGTAAACTTTAATCCACATGTACATATGTTGGTGACAATGGGAGGAATAACAAATAAGGGAGAATGGAAAGGATATGATTTTATCCCTTTTAAAATGCTTCGAAAGCAGTGGCAGACTGTTGTATTAAAGTTAATCAGAAAAAATCTGACTGAGAAAGAAAAGAAACAGGTTCAGCCTCGCTTACAAAAGGCTTTTTCCGAAAATGGGGAAGGCTTCTATGTGTATGCCCCAAAGCAAAGAGGAAAAATAAAGGATCAGTTGAGATACATTGGTCGTTATATGCGTCGACCTGCGATTGGAATCAATCGAGTTGAGGCATATGATGGTCAAACCGTAACCTTTAAATATATTGATAAAAAAGATAACGAAGAGAAGCGTGAAACGCTTCTAGTAGAAGAGTTTATTATTCGTTTAATCCGCCATATCCCAGATGAACAGTTCAAAACTATTCGTCATTATGGTATGTATTCAAGAAGAAGTAAAAGCTTAAGCAAAAAAATGCTGGCTGCGTGGCAACAGGGTACAAGAAGCTGGATATTGAAAGTGAAGAAAACACTACGTCGCCAAACATGGAGAGAGCGTGTTGTTGCATGTGGTCAAAAAGATCCTCTTAGATGCCCACATTGCGACAACTATTATGAGTATAAGGGAGAAGTCTGTCCAGAGAATGGTAATTTAGAAGTAAAAGTTGCATTATCAAAAGATGCAAGACGATATATGGAGAGGGTGATTGCTTATCTCGAAGAAATCCCGGAATCAAAACAAACGAAAGAGAAACAAAAAGAAAAAAGGAACCGACCATCTAAAGACCAAGAAAGCAGTGATCAATTATCATTGTTTAATGTGTCATGAAGAAGAAAAAATTCCTTATGACGTAGTCAGGGATTTTGATTTAATGGATGGAGGAGACCCAACTACCCCGCCAAGATTCAGTTGTGAACAATGCGGAGGAGAAATGTATCCAGAGTATTATAAAGGAGTACATGGGCAGGAATACAAATTATCGGATATTATCTAGTCACGGAAAGAGAGAAAAGGACCGGGCCGCATTTTGCCCGGTTTTTCTTATGAGGTTAAGTTATGTTGAACAAATACGTATAAAGGAATTGAGCTTGATGTTTATGATGTTGTGAAAGATTTAGGAGAAGGAATCTATGAACCTAACAATATATCATATGTTGTTCTCTTTCATGGGCTTTCAGCTGCAAAACAAACCACCAGTTCTCACTGGTGGTTTTGATTTATCAACACGTGCCCGGCAATCCATTATTTTCTGGTCGATGAAATCCTACTTAAGTAAGTATCAAAACGTTTGGTAACTGACAGCCAACAGGTTGGGGTACCCTTAGGGTGGCAAAGGGACGGTTTTCGTGTTTCCTTTATAGGATTTAAGAAGATTTACGGAAAAATAAGTATGAGTAAAATGTTTTCACGTTCAACAACCTTTTTTGTGCCTGGTGTTGGATGCAACTTTTTCACAGTAGCATCAACTAATACATATCGAAAGAGTTTAACAAAATTTCTACTTTGCACTTTTTAACATTTTTACTTCTGCCTGTGTTTTGAGTAAACTCTCCGATAGAACTGTAACTTTTGCATCAACTATATCAATTTTTTCATTCAATCTTTTTTCTGTGTCAGTTAATTGCTGTGACACTCCTTTTATTTGTTGAGAATGTTCATCTAGTTTTTGCGATTGTTCCTTTAATTGTTGAGAATGCTCATCTAGTTTTTGTGATTGTTTCTTTAATTGTTGTGATTGCTCCTTTAATTGTTGCGACAGTTCCATGACAGCTTGAAAAATTGCTTCATTTGTAATCTCCTTACTCATTTACTTTCCTCCTTATATTTAGAGATATAATTATACTTGGTTGATATACGATGAAATGTACTAAAAAGCAAGTAGAGGTTAATGACAACTAAAAATGTTTAGTCATGTTATTGCTTAGTGAACAGAGGCGATGTGATTGCTTTCTATTTTATCAATGGAGTTGATAATAATGACATCTAATTACTATTATATCATAAAAGTACGACCTTTTTCGTGATAATTTTAACATGAACCCCACTTTTCATATACGCTCTGTATCGTATCACCGCATTAGTAGTGAGTAGTATATGATGAGGGAGATGATTTTAGTCTCCAGGATAATAATCACTATTCTATAAAAAGCTACTAAATAACTAATATAATCACAGGCTTTCTAGTTTGTCGGATTAATGAATCGAGATGAGCGAATATCGCTGCAATATTGTGTTTGATTTCGTTCAAGCCATTGTGAATTTATTTTGAGGCATTTATGATAATAAAGACTTCCATTCCTCTCCAACTTTTATGTTATTCAAAATGTGAATGGAAGCGCTATCCTCATTTAACACTATGTCCAATGTAATAGAAGTAAAGTGAATGTATTATATATTTTGACTACATTAATAAAAGTTATAGATGGCAGGGGTTTTATTTTCAAGTCACTCAAGATTATTTAATGGGAATAATAGGGGGTGAAATACTTGTTTAACTTACCGGCAGAGACTTTTTGGTTAATCCTTCCTTGGCCTTTTATATGGTTAGGGTTAGCGACTGTTATTTATTTTAAAATGAAAAAAGTGGATGATGAAGAGGAGCGCTTAGAAAAAATCAATAAATAATAATTAAAGGTCGGAGGCATTGAACATGAAATTAGATGGTATTATTTTTGTTATTTATTTGGGAGTATTACTAGGAATCGGTATTTGGTTTTCCCGTAAATCTTCTGAATCAACAGAACAATACTTATTGGGCGGACGTTCCCTAGGACCGGCTGTTACAGCAATGACAATGCAAACGACTGCTATGAGTGGATTTATGTTTATGGGTGCTCCAGCGATGGCTTTTCAATACGGGTGGTATGCAGTTTGGTACGCAATAGGTGATGCTGGGGGATCAATCATTAATCTTTCAGTACTAGGAAAAAGAATGAGAAGGATGTCGGAAAAACTTGGAGCACTATCTCCAATTGAATACTTGGAAAAACGATTTGAACATGCAAGTGTCCGTGTCGTGGGCTCTCTTATTGCTATAGTATTTCTATTTGGCTATGTTTGTGCTCAATTCATTGCTGCCGGTAAAGCGTTGTCGACTTTAACAGGGTTCTCTTATGAAGTCTCATTAATAATTGGAATTAGTGTCATTTTAATCTATACAGTCGCAGGTGGGTACTTAGCGGTAGCTTACACCTCTTTTGTACAAGGTTTAATAATGGTTACAGGTGTTGTTGGGATAGGTGTTCTTGCTTATTTTTATGTAGGCGGTTTATCGGGATTGAATGCATCACTTGCTGAAATTGATCCAACTTATTTAAGTATTTGGGGGAAGGATCTGGCATTTTATGGCCAATGGGGTGTGGTTTTAGGGGCAATACTTATTTATTCTATAGGTTACATGGGGCTACCTCATGTTGTTGTCCGCCATATGTCAATGAAAAGTACAAAGACTGTTAAAGGTGCCGTTTTAATTGGTGCCGTATGGAATCAATTCTTTATTTTTATACCATATATTTTAGGAATGATAGGTATTATTTTATTACCGACCATTGCAGATCCAGAAATGGTTATAACCGAATTAGCTTATACCTTATTCCCGGGAATTTTTGCAGCAATTTTACTTTCTGCAATAATGTCTGCTGTTATGTCAACGGCCGACTCAATATTAATGCAAGCTGGTTCCATATTGTCACGTGATATTTTTCAACGTTTTGTAAATAAGAATGCAAGTCAAAAAACAATGGTTCTTGTGTCAAGGTTATGCATTTTGGCAGGTGGAATTGTAGGTGTTATTGTTGCCATCTATGAGCCGCCTTCGGTTTTTGCTCTTGTTGTATTTGCTTTTGGAACATTAGGAAATAGCTTTTTAGTTCCTTATGTTGCTTCAGTTTATTCGAAAAAGGCTAATTATGTTGGCTGTCTAATGGCTATGATAGGCGGAGCGACAACAAACATCTTATGGACATCGATGAATTTTGAATCAATAACAGGTTTTCATCCATTTTTAGCAGGGTTAATAATATCGATTTTAGGAATGATTATCGGAAGTAAAATCGGGCCGAAACCTTCTAAGGAAATACAAGAGGTATTTGAAGAATCAAGAATTCCACGAGTGTTTTCGAAAGAATTTGATAAAAATATCACTCGTGATTTAGCTCCTGAGGCTAATCGTATATCTAAGTTTTTACGAGAGCAAGTCAAACAGGTAAGGGGAGTTAACCATGACTATGGTTTTAACACAAGAACTTGAGTTTCCTGAGCGTCAGGTTAAGAGGTTAATGAAAGGTTTAGAAAAACGATCAATGATCAAAATAGAAAATTTGGTTTATTATCCGTATTATTTTTTCGAGTTTGATGTGTCAGTTAAAACAGTTGTAGGATTAAAAGGAAAAACTGCCTGTACAGTGGATGCTTTGGATGGAAAATGTGCTCTAGTAGACGTGTTTCCTCAATTGATTCCATATGAAATTGAAACGGACTTTCAACTAGAAATAGTCATTACTGAAAATGAGGCTAGGAAAACCGCAAAGTACTTTATCTCTGAAAATATCTCCAAGAAAGTGAAGTTTCTAAAAGTTCCTGAAATAAAATTTTCATCTGAAACACTTTATTACCGTCCTTTTTGGCTTATTAACTTGACTAAATATAAAGAACAGTCACTAATAATAGTAGATGCAATTAGTGGAAATTACCACCCATTATAAATGTATTAATGTATTCATCTGCTTTAGTAACAGGTGGTCTATGTACCTAAAATAATGATAAGTATGCGTTTTATTCTGTAACGAGTTGATTGAATTTAGTGAATAATGTGATAAATATTAGAAAAATATACTGTGTGATGAATAAAGTCTTCTTAACGTTAAATGGAGAAGAATATCTTTTAACATTTTGTCTAATGGCTAAAATTAAAAACAATATATCATTATATGTAAGACGAATAGAGAGGAGCGTAGTAAATTGATCACAAATACAGATGATTTATCCAAAAAGGATGAACAGTATGTATGGCATGCCGTTAAGCCGTTTAACCCTGAGTCAACAATTATTGCGGAAGAAGCGGGCGGGGCTTGGATAACGGATATAAATGGGAATAAATATTTGGATGCCATGGCTGGTCTTTGGTGTGTAAATACTGGGTATGGAAGAGATGAACTTGCGGAAGTGGCTTATGATCAATTGAAGAAAATGGCATATTTTCCCCTATCTCAAAGTCATGTACCTGCAATTAAACTTGCTGAGAAGTTAAATAACTGGCTGGAAGACGAGTATGTTATTTTCTTTTCCAACAGTGGTTCCGAGGCGAATGAAACAGCTTTTAAAATTGCGCGGCAATATCATCACCATAAAGGAGATACGGGAAGGCATAAGTTTATTTCACGGTACCGTGGATATCATGGTAATTCGATGGGGGCACTGGCTGCAACAGGTCAGGCACAAAGAAAGTATATGTATGAACCGCTTGCCGGAGGATTTATCCATGTGACACCACCTGACATATACCGAAGCCCTTATAAAGGAACTTTGGAAGAGCAAAGTTTAGCGGCTGCAGACGAAATAGACCGTGTGATGACATGGGAATTAAGCGAAACAGTTGCGGGTGTAATTATGGAACCGTTTATTACCGGTGGTGGAGTAATTATCCCTCATGAAAGTTACCTGCCACGCGTAAGAGAGATTTGTGATAAGCATGGTACGCTGTTAATTCTGGATGAGGTAATTTGTGGCTTTGGGCGAACAGGAAAAAAATTTGGTTTCCAACATTCAGGAATAACGCCTGATATTGTGACGATGGCCAAAGGGATTACAAGCGGCTATCTTCCTCTCGCTGCAACCGCTGTCAGAAAGGAAATTTATGACCAATTTAAAGGAAAAGGTGAATATGATCATTTCCGGCATGTCAGCACTTTTGGCGGAAATCCAGCTGCATGTGCTCTGGCGATAAAGAACATGGAAATATATGAAAATGAGAATCTAATTGAACGTTCAGAAATGATGGGGAAAAGGTTAAAAGAGAGATTGTCAGATTTGGAAAGTCATCCTAATGTTGGTCATATTAGAGGAAAAGGATTGCTCATCGGAATTGAACTCGTGGAAGATAAAAAGACGAAGCAACCCGCAGATGTTGAAAAAGTTAATAGTATTATTGGATACTGTAAAGAAAATAGACTGATTATTGGTAAGAATGGGGATACGGTGGCTAGATTTAATAATATTATCGCTTTAAGCCCACCTTTAAATTTAACGAACGATGATCTAGACTTTATTGTAACAACATTAAAAAAGGCTTTTGCCAAATTGTAAATATATTGAATAGGAGTGATTGTTTTGACTACAAAAGTTGCTCAAAGAATTAAAAACTTTATAGGTGGAAAATGGGTAGATGCAAAGACGGAAAAGATTGAACCAGTATACAATCCCGCAACTGGCGAGGTGATTGCTGAAGTACCAATTTCAACAAAAGATGATCTTGATCAAGCGGTTAAAGTAGCGGCTGAAACATTTGAAACGTGGAAAGAAGAGCCTGTTCCAAAGCGGGCAAGAATTTTGTTTAAATACCAACAATTACTCGTTGAACATTGGGATGAGTTAGCACGCTTAGTAACAATTGAAAATGGGAAAAATTATACCGAAGCACATGGGGAAGTTTTACGTGGAATTGAATGTGTAGAATTTGCTGCTGGTGCTCCTTCCTTAATGATGGGTGAGCAGCTTCCTTCGATTGCCAAAGGATTAGAGTCTGGTGTGTACCGATATCCGATCGGTGTAATTGGTGGAATTACTCCATTTAACTTTCCAATGATGGTTCCGACATGGATGTTTCCAATGGCAATTGTAACCGGAAACACGTTTGTATTAAAGCCATCTGAACGAACGCCACTTTTGGCAAACCGGTTGGCAGAGCTACTTGTTGAAGCGGGTTTACCTGAAGGTGTTCTAAATATCGTACATGGGGCACATGATGTTGTAAATGGAATGCTTGATCATCAAGATATCGCTGCCATTTCTTTTGTTGGTTCTCAACCGGTAGCAGAATATGTATATAAACGTGGTACAGCTAATCTGAAACGTGTGCAGGCGCTTGCCGGTGCGAAAAACCATTCCATTGTTTTAAAAGATGCTAATTTAGATAATGCTTCCACGCAAATTTTAAATGCGGCATTTGGTTCTGCAGGTGAGCGTTGTATGGCTTGTTCTGTCGTTGCTGTAGAAGAATCGGTTGCAGATGAGTTTATATCGCAACTAGTTGCAAAAGCGAATGAAATTAAAATGGGTAATGGTTTGGATGAAGGCATTTTTTTAGGACCTGTCATTCGTGATTCACATAAAGAAAGAACATTACAATATATTGAAACAGGAGAAAAAGAAGGTGCGACACTTATTCGGGATGGTAGAAAAGACGAGAGCGCTCAAGAAGGCGGATATTTTGTCGGACCAACAATTTTCGATCATGTGACAAGTGAAATGAAAATTTGGCAAGACGAAATTTTTGCTCCTGTATTATCGATAAGTCGAGTAAAAGACTTAGATGAAGCAATTAAATTAACGAATAAATCTAAATTCGCAAATGGGTCTTGTATATTTACAAATAACGGCGGAAGTGTAAGAACATTTAGGGAAAATATCGATGCTGGAATGTTAGGAGTTAATATTGGCGTCCCTGCCCCAATGGCATTTTTCCCATTCTCCGGATGGAAAGATTCATTCTATGGAGACTTGCATGCAAATGGAAAAGATGGTTTACAATTTTACACAAGAAAGAAAGTTCTTACAGGACGATGGGTTGAATAATTTATAAAACGCACAGTGAGAACTGTGCGTTATCATTTGGTTCTATAAAGTCCATGTTCAGTATGGAAGTAGCAGAATACTAATGATTGGTAGCTTACGTCAACTAAATGGTGTAAAAAGATGCGTAGTGGCTCAGGTCTAATGCTTAGTGCCGAGAAAAGATGCGTAGTGGCTCAGGTCTAATGCTTAGTGCCGAGAAAAGATGCGTAGTGGCTCAGGACTAATGCTTAGTGCCGAGAAAAGATGCGTAGTGGCTCAGATCTAATGCTTAGTGCCGAGAAAAGATGCGTAGTGGCTCAGGACTAATGCTTAGTGCCGAGAAAAGATGCGTAGTGACTCACGTCAAACGCTTAGTGACAGAAAAAAACGCTGAGTCCCTCAGCAACTTGCTTAGTCGCACTGAAAATTTAAAAGGAGTTCATAAGAAATAGTAACTACCACTGTCCCAAATGTTGAGACAGTGGTAGTTACTTACTGTTCCTGGGCTTGATAATGTTCTAAAACATATTTTCTCAGTTCTCGCTTCAAAAATTTACCGACAGATGATTTAGGGATTTCTTCAACAAATAATATATCATCCGGGAGCCAAAACTTAGCAAACTGAGGTTCTAAAAAGGCAAGTAATTCTTGCTTTTGAACTTTGCCGACAAATTTATCATGTAAAACGACACATGCAATTGGTCGTTCTTGCCATTTTTCGTCAGGAATTGCTACAACACTTGCTTCAAAAACTGCTTCGTGCGCCAT
>NZ_JBPPZG010000131.1:0-10747 GCF_051918545.1 Pseudogracilibacillus amylolyticus (SeqCode)
ATCATGTACTTTAGGAGCTGGAATGAAATGTTTTTTTCCTCGTAACTCTTATGCTCGAATAAAAAATATAAATATCCTTCTTCTCCATTCATTGTAACACTAAACAACAAATCGGAAAAATACTCTTCCAAGTCTTTCGTGATAAAACTGTCTTTTTCTGGAGAAATACTGCTTATATCTATTATACCCAAAATTTCCTCCGGTAAATAGTGATGAATAAAATCTTGTGCGACAGATACATCGCCAAGTGTTTCCTTAAAAAATTTATCATGCGGTTTGTTTATCCTGTCCATTCTCGCCCCACCCATTCCGAATATTCTGTGCTTTTAACTGATACATTAGAACTAAAATTTTATTAATACTATATTACCACATTTCCAGGATTAAGCAAACATTCGTTCTAAAAGTTTAAGGCGTTTCAAAGAAGTCTTCTGAAATTAGAACTCTTAAACGGGGAGTAAAGACCATCTACATGCGAAGATCCAACGCCTGAATAAACATTCTAAATTCTCTATCCCGAAACGTATGACTTTAGAATGGAATGTTTTAGTTATGGTCCAACTCCTTTTCATTCACCCGATACAAATGAATCTTCCAGTACGAATCTTTTGTAGAAAAACTTTTTTCAAATTCAAGCCCAAGTTCGGCATGATTTTCTATGGGTATCCCGGAAAAAATATATTTTCCTCCAAGTTTTTTAAGCTGCTCTATATTTAAATCGAGTTCATTTATCCGCATATCACTATCTTTTTTAAAAACATATTTTTTTCCAATTTCATCACTAAATACATAAAGTCTGCTTCCCCATGTATCAAAATATTTTTCTAACGTATGATTTTTCTCAAGTTCTGGAGCGATGATTTTCCTGAAATCATGTTTATACGCAAGCGGGATCGTATTGTTATACGTATCCAGTGTATAAAACCCGTTATATTGCGCAATCGTAGGATGCAGCGCAATACTAACAACGCGATAATTCTCTTGCGGTTCATCAATGTAAGTCTCAATTTCAGCAAAAAGTTCTTCATCGTAAAACTCAGCATAGGTCGGTGTTCCGACATGATGGTATTTTATTTCTTCTGTCAACACAAACAATTGACCAATTTGTGCTAGAAGTAAAAGGTAAACGATAATAGAACCAAATTTAAGCTTTTTCCATATGATTGATAAGGCGATTGCGAACATCATATACCAAAGGAACGGGCGTAACAGATGGAAACGTCCGAAATTAAACTCGTTAAAAACGGAAAAATTATCCTTCAATATACGCAAACCTTCCCAATACCAAAAACTGTACGCGAGCGAAAAGAGAACGTTTAATAAAAACAACTTTATTAACAAGTTTACGTTCGTTCGGTAAAAAGTGGCAATCATAAAACCAACCAAAATAACGGGAAGGATGACAGTTGCATGAAAATCAAGAGCATGTGTATGGCTATGAATAAAATTTTGCTTAAACAGCTGTACGGTTTGTGTAAAACTGTTGTAACCTAAATCAAGTTCCTTTCGATGTGATACAGACCCGCTATCGATAAACATCGAGTAAATAAGCATATAATTTTTAATGAGATAAATAGAGATCATTAAACTGATTGAAAGAAAAAAGGCTCGATTGAACCGCTTTTTTTTCCATGCATCATACAAGAACAAGAGACCAACAATCGTTAGAAAAAAGACAAACGTTAAAATGAAATTAGAAAAAAAGGGGATCAAGCTTAAATAAACCCAATATTGTTTCGGTGTTTTAAATTCCCGCTGACGTATCGTAAGAAAAAGGTAGGTTGCAAGTGGTAAACCTGCAATTGATAACACACCAGACGGCCAATAAGGCAGAATAGCAAAACAAACGGATACACCGAGTGCAATCACATAGTACCCCCGTTGCAGCCCGGGAATGATATAGGTGCGCAACAAAAGGAACATCCCAATAAATGCTATGATGCGCATCATTGTCTGGCTAATCGCATAAGCGAGAAACGGTGGAAACAAGACATACAACCATAGCACACCATCTAGTGCAGAGGGAAGGGCACTGCGAGGGAGTCCATTGATAATATTTGGGAGCTGTGAATTGGGTGCAGCAAAAATCTGTCCACTTTCAGCAAGAATTTTGTACCAAACGATATTGGAATCCAAATTATCGTGAACTCGAATATGTGTATTTTCACCTAAAAAATAGTATGGAGATAAATAGGTAAGCACAATAAGGATCGCCAAAATAAATAAATATTTATTTGAAAAACGAATAGATTTGATGAATGACATAGGTAACATCCTTCTCTCTTATCTGGTAAAAGAGTGGTAGACGGACAAGACGTTCACTTTCGGTCGTTGTATAGTTGTCTTTTCCGACAAATACACCAAATTTTTTCCCGGCAACTGAATTGTGTAATGGAACATAGTGAGACGCTGCTTGAACCCCGTTATCTTGTAAATGATCCATTAGTTTTGCCCGTTCTCGCTTATCTCTTGTTTTGATGAAAAAGAGATGGGCATTATGCGTATTTACGTCTGGAATGCTCGGCTTTTCTATACGACCTTTCTTTTCTAATTCCGCTAATCCTTTGTCATATAGCTTCCAAGCTTTCATCCGATTTGAGTATATTTTGTCGGCATGTTTTAATTGAACGGATAAAAATGCTGCACTCAGTTCATTTAAAAGATAAGAAGAACCCAAGTCACGCCATGTATATTTATCAATTTTTCCTTCACGAAAGGCGGTTCGATTTGTTCCTTTTTCTTGGATAATATGTGCACGTTCAAGAAGGGACGGATCATTTACTAATAAAGCGCCACCTTCTCCGCACTGATAATTTTTCGTGTCATGGAAGCTGAGTGTTGCCAAATGACCAATTGATCCAAGGGGACGAACTTTGTAACTACTCTGCAGTGCTTGTGCTGCATCCTCTATCACCCATAAATGGTGTGTTGCGGCTAGTTTCATAATTTCATCCATGTCACAAGCTACTCCGGCATAATGGACAACAACGATCGCTTTTGTTTTATTTGTGATCGCCCGTTCAATTTCGCGGACAGAAATATTCATTGTCGCCGCTTCAATATCAACATAACGAATGCGGGCACCACGTAGAGCAAAAGCGTTAGCTGTCGACACAAAGGTATAGGATGGCATAATAATTTCGTCCCCATCTTTTACATCAATTAATAATGCACACATTTCTAGTGCAGCTGTACAAGAGGGGGTGAGCAGTGCTTCTTTACAATTTGTAAGATTTTTAAGTAACTGCACACAGGTTTTAGTAAACTCGTTATTTCCTGAAAGTTGATCTTGATTGATTGCTTGCTCCATCATTTTAAGTTCTTCGCCAATAATAGCTGGTTTATTAAAAGGGATCACGAAAAACA
The DNA here is from genome assembly GCF_051918545.1 of Pseudogracilibacillus amylolyticus (SeqCode). Classification (NCBI taxonomy): domain Bacteria; kingdom Bacillati; phylum Bacillota; class Bacilli; order Caryophanales; family Bacillaceae; genus Pseudogracilibacillus; species Pseudogracilibacillus amylolyticus (SeqCode). Next base: position 3,367 of record NZ_JBPPZG010000131.1, read on the forward strand.
CCTCATATACTTTGACTGGAAATAAAAATACCTGCAACAATAAATGCCAGCCCAATTATTTTATGTACTGTAACGGCTTCAGCGAATAGAATGGCCGACAAAAGAAAGACAAGAATAAAGGATAAACTCATAAACGGATAGGCATAACTGATATCGAATTTTGTCATCGTAGCCATCCAAAACAGGGATGCGATAAACGCAGATGCTAAACCGGAAAAAATAAATGGATCAAAAATAAGGGTAAGCAGCGCAAGTAATTTACTGAAGGTTTGCTCTGGCAATCCGCCGATCTGGTCAATTCTCCACTTTAAAATTAATTGACCGTACACGGTAAAACCAATAGTTAAGGCGATATAAAGATAACCCAAAATTTACACTTCCTTCAATGGTGCGCCGTGAAATTTATGATACACATCGACTGTTTTATGTAAGGTGAATCCGAGTTTTATAAATAAATTAAGTGATTTAACATTCGCTGCCGAAATAGATGTCTTTAATTCCTCATACCCAAGTTCAAATTGTCTTTTCACACACATACTCGTAAAGGATTTTGCTAAATTTGCACCTTGATAATCTGGATGAATGCTTAATAATAAGACACGATCATTTTTGAAACCGTAAAAACCTACTTCTTTCTCATTATAAATCAGTGCATAAATACCGTTTTCTTCAATCAAATCTTCAACCCAGCGCATATACCGCTTATTAGCTAAATGATTTGGAATCATATTATCACGGTGGAAACGGCCATGTTCAAATGTATTTGCTGCAATGTCCAGCACATTATCTTCTTCAAAGTCAGTTGTGAGATGAACCATGTTGTTGTGGAAAAGCTGTAACTTTTCCTTTTTGCAACGGGGTTCTATTAATGTATCTACATAATAGAATCCGTACGCATGAAGCAATTTGTGATTAGCTAAAGGGTCAATTTTTACTGTGAAATGTCCCTCTAATTCGTCTGTTAATTTTAATGTATCTTCATTTATATCCACTATTTCATAAGTATCAATTTGAAATGTCCTTTTGTCCCAAGGGGTTTGTTTCAAACCGTTCATTTTCAATCTCCTCTCTCATATTTATTTCTTCTTTAACAAAATAGAGCGGGCGAGCCTTTGTTTCATTGAAAACCTTACCTAAATAAAGGCCAATAATCCCGAGATTAAATAAAATTAATCCACCCAAGAAGAAGATGGAAACCATTAAGCTGGTCCAGCCAGGTACATGTTCAGCCAAGAAGAAATATCTGACAAATAAATAGACACCATAAATAAAAGACAAAATTGCAATAAAAAGACCAATTTGTATAGAAAAACGAAGCGGTTTATTCGACTGAGAAATAATGACGTCTGTTGCCAGTTTAAAGAGCTTTTTAATATTATAGGAAGACTTTCCAGCCCTTCTCTGTTGGTGATGAACAGGAATATAGGCTGTGTCGAACCCCATCCACTGGATAAAAAGGGGATAGATTCGGTTTTGCTCTCTCATTTGTCTAAAACTTTCAATAACTTTTTTTGAGCTAATACTAAAATTAGCCACTGCATTATCACTTGAACGTTCTGCCAAATAATTATAAAATGCATAAAAAATTTTCGAGCTTAGTTTTTTAAAAAACGTATCTTGTCTTTCCACCCTTGTCGCAAAGACAATGTCATACCCATTTTGAGCTTTTTCATATAGATGAATAATCTCTTCTGGACGATCTTGTAAGTCACCGTCCATGACAACGACCCATTCGCCGATTGTACGATCGAGCCCTGCAGTAATCGCATTGTGCTGACCGAAATTTCGAGATAAATTAATTCCCTTTATCCTGTTATCAAGCCTACATAACTTGTTAATTGTTTGCCATGCACCATCAGGGCTCGCATCATTTACGTAGATAACTTCAAAGTTTTCCGTAATTTTTTCTAAGGAGTCAATAAGTCTTTCCGTTAATTCTATTAAACTATGCTCACACCCATAGATAGGGATGACAACAGATATTAATGTATTTTTTCTGTCCATTTTCTCACATACCAGTCCACTGTTTTTTCTAACCCTTCATCTAAGCTTACTTCTTGCTTCCAATTAAACTCTCTTCTTAGTTTCGAATCATCGACTGCATATCTTCTATCATGGCCGAGGCGATCGTCTGTAAACGTGATTAACTGTTCATGTGTAAATCCGTCTTTTTCAGTGAAAGGATGATCATCAAGTAGGGCACAAACCTTTTTTGCAATTGAAACATTCGTTTCTTCACAATTTCCGCCAATATTATATTTCTCCAGACGTTCGGCATGATGGTAAATAAGATCAATCGCCCGGCAATGATCCAGTACATATAACCAATCGCGAACATTCATCCCATCCCCATAAATCGGGATTGTTTTCCGCTGAAGACCTTGAGAGATAATTGTCGGAATTAGCTTTTCCTGATGCTGATTCGGGCCGTAATTATTCGAACAGCTCGATATTACAACATTCATCCCGTACGTATATCCAAAACTTTTTACGATTAAATCAGCACTTGCCTTGGATGCGCTGTATGGATTTCTCGGATCATACGGGGTATTTTCCTCAAACCTACCTGTACTCCCCAAAGATCCATACACTTCATCAGTTGAAATTTGGTGGAAACGGTTCTTATCTAAATTTCCTTGTTTTTCCCAAGCGTTTTTTGCACAATTAATTAAATTAAATGCACCGTGTACATTTGTTGTCATGAATTTCTCAGCATTTTTTATCGAACGATCGACATGAGACTCCGCTGCAAAATTAATGATGCCTGTGATGAAATTAGATTCGAAAAGTTGATTGATAAAATGGGCATCCGTAATGTCACCTTGAATAAAAGTATAGTTATCAGTCGGAATAGACGCGATGTAATCGACCGAACTGGCATAGGTTAACTTGTCGATATTAATAACTTGCTTATCCGGGTATTTTTCTGTGTAATATTTTACAAAATTTGAGCCGATAAAACCCGCTCCTCCGGTTACTAATAAAGCTGGTTTACTTTTATCCATGTCTTACCGGCCTCAAGTGAGGGTAGTGAAGGGATGCATCCCAATATTGCTGCGTATATTTTCGTTCTGCCAGTTCCAGTAAATACGTACCATACTCATTATTGTCCATGCTTTTTCCAACTTCATAAAGCTCCTGTTTTGAAATATAACCAAGGTAATAAGCAATCTCTTCTAAGCAAGCGACTTTAAATCCTTGGCGATCTTGGATGTTTTTGATAAATGTGGATGCTTCAAATAAAGCATCATGGGTTCCTGCATCCATCCAAGCGAATCCACGTCCTAACAGTTGTACCTTTAACTGTCCCTTCTCAAGATATAATTTATTTAGATCAGTAATTTCTAATTCACCACGTCTTGAAAAAGATAGTTTTTTGACCATTTTTACAGCTTGATGATCATAGATGTAAAGTCCTGTTGCTGCAAAATCTGATTTAGGATCTTCTGGTTTTTCCTCTAATGATATAACATTTTGCTCTTCATCAAATTCAATCACACCGAAACGATTCGGATCTTTTACTCGGTAGCCAAAAATAGTAGCATACTTGTTTTCATGGATGGCCTGTCGTATTACATTGGTAAATCCTTGGCCGAAAAAGATATTATCAGCTAAAATAAGCGTGACATCACTACGGTCAATAAACGTTTCTCCAATTGTTAAAGCCTCGGGAATTCCATTTGGTTCATCTTGCACAGCATATTGTAGGCGAAGTCCAAATGAACTGCCATCTCCTAACAAATCTTTAAACCGCTGTTGATCTTCTTGTGTGCTAATTATGAGAATATCCCTAATGCCGCCCAACATTAAAACAGAAAGGGGATAATAAATCATCGGCTTATCGTAGACGGTCAGTAAATGTTTATTCGTACTATTTGTACTTGGCAAAAGTCGTGATCCAGTTCCACCTGCTAACACAATGCCTTTCATCATGTCACCTCATTTAAGATTAGTAACAAAAGCTAACTATTTAACTCACTGATTAGAAAACTTTCTTCTAACTAACTTCCCTTCCTACTTATTTTTAAACGATTTTGCAGCTAAATAGGTGTTAAGTTTTAATTACGGAAAAATTTCATGATGAAACAATTAACCTGAAAACTTTGCGTGAAAGGGAAGCGGATTCAATGCTTCTCTAACTAGATCAACAAAAAAAACCGCACCTAGATAACTAGATGCGGAAATTTTACAGTTTATACCGTTAACTAAACCTGTCTCTTACCATTTGACAAATTTGCTCTGTCGTCGCCCCGTCGGCGTTAATAACTGGACCTTCAATTGCAACATCGGCAATGCCCATTATGTCTTTGTCCGTTCCGGAAATGATGACACTGTCACAGCCAGCTGCATCATCTTCAGAATGTACATCAACAACTTCATGTCCCATCTCTCTTAAAGCTTCTTTTACATTATCAAGACCTTGTTCTACTCCAATACGTGCCATTACTTTTTCCTCCTCAAGCATTTATACATATTCGACAGTTAGCATATCCAAATCGTGGAATGATATGCAATAAGAGGGGTATTTAAATTTTACATCAATTCATTCTTTACTAAAACAGCTTTAATTTTCCGGTAAGAGTAGGTTTCGGGAAGTGATTCTTTCAGTGGTTTTAGACGCTTCTCTTCAAGTTGTTCGTGTTTCGTTAAAATAACGTCTTCTTCTTCCTCATTAAAAAATATATCCCACACTAGCGGATAGCCGTCCCGAAACGCTTTGAATAAATGTCCTTCAATGGTTTGTTCGGTCATGGCACGTATTGTAGCAATATCTTTTATCGATTTTCCGGACTGGAACATTTTATAGCTTACAATATGACTCGGTTCATCATGTGTGCTCTCACTTGTTGTTTTTTTACGGATGGGACGATGTGTGTTCGTAATTTGAACTTTTGGCTTAATTTCCGGATGCTCTTTTTTAAAGTCTTGAATGGCTTGCATGAAGAGTTCACCATATTGTTCATATTTTCTTTCACCGATCCCTTTAATTTGTAGGATTTCATCTTTTGAGGTTGGAAAATAACGGCATAGGTCTCTTAATGTTGCATCTGAAAAGATAACATACGGTGGAACATTCTTCTCATTTGCAACATTTTTTCTCAGCTTCCGTAAATTAGCAAATAATCCCTCGTGAAAGTCAACTTCCTCATTACTTGGGATTGGAGCTGTTTGCATCCATACTTTCCGATTCCCTTTTAGAACAGCAACAGAATTTTTATTAAGTTTTAAAGTCGGGTATTTTCCTTCTACCGTACTTAGTAATTGTTCAGCAATTAAAAAATGAATCCATTCGGTTAATTCCTTTTCTGTATAGGCTGATAAAATACCATATGTGGAAAGTTTGTGCATATTAAAAGTGATTAGTTTTTTGTCCTTTGATCCACGTAAAACCTTTGCTGTCATTCCTACACCAAAATTTTCACCCATTCGTTTTACACAAGATAAGATCATTTGAGCTTCCTCTGTAATATCCGTTTTTTCACCTTCATTTTGACAATTACTGCACCGATTACAACGATGTTCAGAAGATAGGTCACTGAAATAATTGACGATAAAGGATGTTAAGCAACTATGTGTATGACAATAATTGATCATTGCTTGTAATTTCCGATATTCATTTTGCTTCATCGGTTCATCCATCTCTGATTGTTCTATTAAAAACTTTTGTAATTGGATATCTTGAGGAGAAAAAAGTAAAATACAGTCACTCGGTTCCCCGTCACGTCCAGCTCTACCGGCTTCTTGATAGTAAGATTCAATATTCATTGGCATCGCATAATGAATCACATAACGTACATTTGATTTATCAATACCCATACCAAAAGCGTTTGTTGCGATCATGATTGTTGTTTCATCATGAATAAAAGCGGTTTGAGCTTCTTTTCGTTCGAATTCCGACATTCCGGCATGATATTTTCCAACAGCATAGCCCAATTGGCTTAACTGGTCAGAAAGCGTATCTGCTTGTTTGCGAGTTGCCGTATAAATGATACCTGATTCGTCTTTACGTTCTTTTAAAAATGAACGGATATACGTTTCTTTATCTTTACCTTTTACTAGGTGAAAGGATAAGTTTTTTCGTTCAAATCCGGTTTTAACTACATATTGCTCATTAATTTGTAATAAGTCTTGAATATCAGTAATTACTTCTTTTGTAGCTGTTGCTGTTAACGCGACAAAGCTAGGGATATTATGTATTTGTTTTAATGTTGGAACGATAGATCGATAGCTTGGCCTGAAGTCGTGTCCCCATTGTGAAATACAATGTGCTTCATCAAAAGCAACAAGTGATAAGCGAATACTTTTAATAATGTTTACAAAAAATGATGATTCAAATCGTTCAGGTGCAACATAAACAAATTTAAATTTTCCATCTGCAATCTTTTGAAGCCGTTCTTGTTGCAGCGTGGCAGATATGGAACTATTAATATAAGTGGCACTAATACCATTAGCAATTAGAGCATCCACTTGATCCTTCATAAGTGATATTAATGGAGAAATAATAATTGCCGTTCCGTCCATAGCTAGAGCAGGGATCTGATAACATAATGATTTACCACTTCCTGTAGGCATAACGGCCAATGTGTTTTTTGTATGTAAAACATGATTTATTGTTTCCGCTTGTCCCGGGAGAAATGTTTCATAACCAAAAAACGTTTGTAAAATATGTTTTGCTTGTAAAATCATAAGTAAGTGCACTCCTTTTGTATAGTCTAGCATAAGTGAATGAACTATATAATTTAGGATTAGTTTTTTAAAAAGATATAGATTTAAAGTTTAACTTAAAGAATAAGCCGATTTTAATAGTAAGTAGCGATTGAATGTCTCCGTAAAAAGTTACATTAAAACATCTATTTTAACTCAATATCTTCCGATTTCCAAAGAAAATCGGTAGACTTAAATGTTAGACATATTGACAGAATATATATTAATGTAACATCTCATCTTTGACACCAAAAATCACTAAAAATGTTTTAAATTCAACGTTTTTGGTAGTTTTAAATTGCTCGAAAACAGCGTACTATTTTCTATTTTTAGTTTGTTTTAAAATTTTTTCATATTTTTTGAACAACTATTTGAAAATTTACTTTGCCGGCGGTTATTAGCCCGATACAGGGGATAGAGAAATTTCTAAGGAGTGGTTTACCAACATGCAAAGTGGCTACTGATAGATGCAGAGTCGTTTCTCAACATGCAGAGTGGCTCCCGATGGATGCAGAGTCGATTTCTAACATGCAAAGTGGCTACTGATAGATGCAGAGTCGTTTCTCAACATGCAGAGTGGCTCCCGATAGATGCAGAGTTGATTTCTAACATGCAAAGTGGCTGCTGATGGATGCAGAGTCATTTCTCAACATGCAGAGTGGCTGCTGATGGATGC
>NZ_JBPPZG010000132.1:0-10626 GCF_051918545.1 Pseudogracilibacillus amylolyticus (SeqCode)
TCGACAGAAATATCTACATCATAGGGCTCTAATTCTTCTTTAGCATGAGTAACAAAATCAGTTACTGCTTGGACACGGGCTTTTTCTTGATTTTCTATATTTTCATAATCTCCTTTATCATAAGCAAGATCATCTGCTTTATTTTCGAACCCTTCTGGAAAACGAACATAGTCAAATTGAATTTCCGCGAAACCCATTTCTGCCGCTTCTTTGGCGATGGTAAGATTATGTTCCCACACATCTTTTTGGAAAGGATTAACAAACGCTTCATCCCTGCCATTGCGCCATACTTCTTTTCCATTCTTAAAAGATAGTTCAGGGTTTTCATCCGCTAATACAGAATCTTTAAAAACTACAATCCGAGCAATTGGATATATATTATGTTCTTTAAGCACTTTTAACATTTTTTTTGGATCTTTTATGTATGGTTTACCAAACGAAGCTAACGGAGACTTTTCATCTGGTTCATAAGTAATATTGCCAAAATCATCTTTTATATCAATGACCATTGCATTTAAATCTGTGCTTCCAATTAATTCTATCAAGCTATTAAATTTCTCATCGCCTGCAGAATGACCAGTGACATAAAGACCCCGGACACTTTCAGGTTTCTCGAAATTAAATTCTTTCACTTGTTTTTTGTTATCTTCGTTAGTAGATTTATCTTTAGCGTCTTCATTAGAGATTTCATTTTGTTGGACTTCCTTTGGCACAGTTGCTTCTCTTTTCTCTTCATTATCATTACTTGTTGACTGATCCGAAGCACAAGCAACGAGGATAAAGCTAGCAAAGCTGCATAGTAGTAGTATTGAATAGATTTTTTTCAACATTATCCTCCTTTACACATCATACTTTTTACTAAATTCCCTTATCTGTGTCGAATAAAACTATAAAACACATTTTCTTCTATACTAGTATCAAAGTTTTGTAGAAAAATGTCAAAGGATGTTAAGCTTTCAAATTAACGTGGTCTTTTTGATTTAACAAATTTTTATTAAATAGTATACTTCTCAAATCATGTTCAAATGAACGGTATCCCTACTACACATAAAGGATATCCCCTACCAGATAGATTTACGACTATACTACATATAAAGTAATTCATAAGAGGCAAATTTAAAACAAATAATTCTGTAATAGTTTGCATTATATTAATTTGTTTTCTAAAATAAAAAGTTGGACATTCCTATTTAAAAATGGATATTATAGAAGAATAATAATTTTTGAGGAGGTTAAACTTGAGGAAGTTAATTAAAATGTTAATGGCAGTTATATTTGTGATGGTGCTTTCTGCATGTGGCACAAATAATGATACCCATAACAGTGAAAATGTTGAAAAGGTTGAAAAGGAACTTGATCTAGATAAAATTTTCGGAATTGAACCGGGCTCCGGTACAATGAACATGGCGGAAGAGGCAGTAAAAGAATATAATCTGGATATGGAATTAATCCCTAGTTCAGAACCAGCCATGATTACAGAACTAGAGGAGGCAATCAAAGAAGAAAGACCTATTGTTGTCACCCTATGGCAACCACATTGGACCTTCGATAAGTATGATCTGAAAATTTTGGATGATCCAAAAAAGATAATTGGTGTGGAACAAAAAATACATACGATCGTTCGTAAAGGGCTAAAAGAAGAACACCCTTCAGCATATCAATTTTTGGAAAACTTTCATTGGGAAGTTGAGGATATGAATGCAGTGATGGCAATGTTCGGCCAAGATGAAAATGTAGAACCGCGCGATGCTGCCAAGACGTGGATTGAAGATAATAGAGAAAAAGCCGATGCCTGGATGGAAGGTATCGAACCAGTTGAGAATGAGTCTGTTGAATTGGCATACATTGAATGGGATACAGAGCTCTCTTCTACAAATGTAGTGACACTTTTACTTGAGGAACTAGGTTATGATGTCAAGTTAACACCGCTTGATATGGGTATTGCCTTTGAATCAATAGCCCAAGGAGAAGTCGATGGAACACTAATCGCATGGCTTCCTGGTGGTGCCTCAACATATATGGAACAATATGAGGATGAAATTGAAGATTTAGGACCAAACTTGGAAGGTGCCAGACAAGGTTTCGTTGTACCAGCATATATGGATATCGACAGCATGGAGGACTTACCTGTTAAATAAAGGTAAAATAGAAAATCCATAGGGTTAAACGAATTTCATTATTGCCAAAAACAGCTATATCTCTACAATATGCAATAATGAAAGTTTTAGAGAAAATGTATGTTGTAGGATATAGAGTAAATTGCGCATTCCGGAATTCATTAGCATGTTGAAATTGTTAGGTAAATGCAAAATCTACTAACAACGGAATGACGGAACGATTTGATACTGTCGATTCAAGATTGAAAAACTTAGAAGACAAATCCAATGCGTATACGAGCAAGTGGTTAAAAACGCCGAAGATAATTACTGCATTAAAAGAAAATTAAAAAACAATTGGAAATGTAGTCTATCAAATAGCTACAAATACAGCAACGTCAAGAGGATACAATTACCTTCTTGCAAGGCGCTCCCTCGATCAAGAGGGGGAATTAAAAGAATAAAATAAAGTGTCACGGTTATTGATTTAATCGTGACTATTTTTTAAATATTTTTATAGATAAATTTTACTAAGCAGAAAGATAGATAATGATATTCCATGGTATTCATGTATGACATTTAATATCATTATAAAATTACATAAAGAGGCATTTATGATCAATTAGTTTCAGAACACGGGGAACAATTTACTGAAGAAGCGCAATACGACGCTAAATAAATGCACGTCTAATCTTAAAACGGAGCAACCGCCACATAAGAAGACTTCTCCGTTTTGTATTTAATAACTACCTAATTATTAAGAACGGTTCTGATTGCCCAGAAAATGAGACAGTAAATTGTTCTGAAATTGTGCCCGTTAACGGAAGGAGACCGAGTATATTACAATAGCAAATATTACCACTAGAAACGCTATTCCAAATCTTTTCCAACCTAAACCAGCTAAATTATCATATTGTTCTTCTTGCCGTCTATCTTGCCTTTGTTTCTCCATTAATTCTTCAGTAGTTTTATTAACTTTATTCATTTTATCACTTCTAAAAACATTCTAGAATCCGACCCGTTAATAACATAATCCTTATTCCATAATTGCACCCAAATATAACAAAGCTTCTATAACTAACAATTTAATCTTTTCGTTTAGTCCGAAGATAATAAATATAAAGAATCGGAGCAAGTGAACAAATGAATATTATTCCGCCTATGAAAATACCGTTTGTCGGGTCAAATCCATCTGTCAATGTTACAAAAACCCCAACAACAATAGAAATCAATGCACTTACGATAAGTGAAATAATCAGCCCTTTATTTGAAGACTTCTTATCCGACTCGTAGTCTACACTAATGCCCATAGATAAGTATGCAGAAACAACACCTGTGATTATTAGAACAAACCATAATGGATTAGATGTCATTCCATCCATTCCTTTAGTAACTAAGTCATATCCTAATATACCTATAATTCCAATGGTTTGAATCAAAAATAAAACCCTGATATTTTTCAAGTTTTTCAGCTGTAATCGTTCATCAGTAATTTTTTTCATCATTTCGTTCTTTCCTCCTTATCCAACCAAAATAACTCATCTAACGATTTATCCACGACATCACAAATCGAAAGACACAATTTTAAAGTGGGATTATATTGTCCTTTTTCAATTAAACTGATCGTCTGACGAGTAACTCCTACTTTCTCAGCCAGTTGCTGTTGTGTCAAATCCATTTGTACTCGAGCTATTTTTACGTTGTTTTTCATCTATACAATCTCCTCTTCGCAACTTCATTGTAACATATATATTGCATAATTCAATGTATATGTTACATGGAAATTATGAAAAAGGCACTAATTCTTTTTATAGAAAAGCACCTTACTTTATCTAATCTATATTATTTACTTATCAAACTAGCCCCGTTTGTTGAATACAAGTCTTAATGAAAATCATACACTCTATAAAACAATTATAACAATAACATTTATAATTTGGCTTTTTACTATAATCATTTAGATAATGCTATTTTCAATCCAACTGGGATCCTTAGGCATTAGGAACTTTATTATTAGAATTAACAATTGATTAATTACATTACACACTATGCTAGTATCTGTGCATGTTTTAGTGTTTTAGGAAAATAATAAATTACTTTTTTTGAAACTATTAAACACACTTACAATCCCACTATAAACACAAAAAAATCAAAGGTACTCTTACTATCTTTATACAGCAAACCTTGCTTTATTCGTACTCGACTTACATCATTCCCGGCATAAGATGGGTACATGGATGATTATGTCCCACAAAAATAGAAGCGGCATTTGACAAAATAGCTGGTTTCATTACCTCTCTCGGATGGACAAGACTTGCGTTCAAGCTACCAATGTGACAGATGTTAATTGCTGTTGGCTGATTCTTTGTGTCTAAACATATGACGATGAAATATTCCCGATCTACATCACCCAGAAATTGTTTCAATAAGTCATATCCGTCTTCTGGACTAAGAATCTGGCGATTTTTGTACAATAAACTCTTTTCCTTTACCATTTTCAGGCTTACAATATTTACTCGCTTTGCGGGTGCTGGCTTTACTTCACCTTCTTTCACTTGTAACAGTTGCAATTGCTTATATTCCTTTTGGTAATTTTTCACACATTATTCCTCCCCAAATAAAAATAAGCCCTAACTCCACAATTGGAATTAGGGTATAAATGTTCAGGGATATAATATATATTTATTTTTCTGCAGGAATACGGCAACTTTTTTAATTACATTTCAATATTCGTAATCCAGACCTTAAATACTTAGCTAGTGGGGCTTTACCTAACATTTGATTAATCTCTATACTTTTTGATTTCCACCCAATAATATCCAACCCTTCTTTCTGCTCTCTGTAGATTGCTTCAGGGCTTTTATGGTCTTTTCCATCGTAATCTCGTCCAATATACATTAAAGTTTGAATAAACTTTATATTTTCCATATCAAGGCTATCTAAATATTTATATATTGGTTCTTCCCTTTTTTGTTTTAGTCTTTCAAAGATTTCTTTACTTGTTAAATCAACATTTTCTACATCTTGTTTTTCATGTAACAAAATTAATAATTCCTTAACCGATGGTGCATTTTATTTCGAAACTCTATCCATTTTTTACTTTCAAAAAGATTATCCATATAAATTCCTCTCCAGATAGCATATTTGTTAGACTTCATTGATTTATTAATATTGACATTCTGGTTGCACCTTCACACTTTTCTTTTGCTTCCTCCAAAGTACTTCCAGCACCATCAACGTTAATCGAACTTATTGCATAATAAGGAAATTCTAGACTTTGATCGTATTTAACCACTATATTAATAATTTTACCTGCTATTTCCTTTTCATATTCTTCAATAGTTATCATTTAATTGCTCCTTAATAATTTAAAAAAAGAACCCTAGCATAGCTAGAGTCCTTTTATAATCCACTATTAACGTAGTAACTGTAGTACTCCTTGTGGTGTTTGGTTGGCTTGAGCTAACATTGCTTGTGCCGCTTGAGTTAGGATGTTGTTCTTAGTGAACTCCATCATTTCTTTCGCCATATCAACGTCTCTAATACGTGATTCTGCAGCTGTTAAGTTTTCAGCTGAAGCACCTAAGTTATTGATTGTATGCTCTAAGCGGTTTTGTACTGCGCCAAGTTTAGAACGTTCAGCAGATACACGATCAATTGCCGATTGGATTGTTGTAATTGCACCGTCTGCATTTTCTTGAGTAGAGATGTTAATTCCTACTGTAACAGTACCCGCTGAAAGTTCTTCATCAGCAGTAATGACGAGCTTATCATCAGCGTCGTAGTATCCACCTTGAACTGCCTCTTTGGCTTCAATAGTTCCAGTTGTACCATCTGAAAGTTCTGTTTCTGCTTCTAATACTAATTTTCCGTCAGTTGTATAATATCCTGCTGTACCTCCTGTGTTATCAAAAGTAGCTATCGTACCATCTTCAAGTTCAATGGTATGTACTTCACTACCTGTATCCCCAGTCGTTGAAGCAGTATATCCTTGTGCTTTTTGCGCTTCCTGTCCTGGCTTGTAAGTTAGTCCATCAATTTCTCCATTTTCATCAACACCATAAGTTTTAGCAACATCTAAAGCTGTCCCACTCATATCGTTAATTGAAACTTTTAAGTTTTGACCTTTGTTAGCACCAACATGGAAAACAGCATTTTGCAAGCTTCCGTCTAGTAAAGTTTTTGTGTTAAATTCAGTGTCATTAGAAATATCATTTAATGCTTGAGCAAGCTGGTCAATTTCTTTTTGCAATTCACCACGATCAGCCTCGTTGTTCGTATCGTTCGCAGCTTGATTCGCAAGCTCACGCATTCTTTGAAGAATGGCATGTGTTTCATTAAGTGCACCTTCTGCTGTTTGGATTAGAGAAATCAATTATGTTATCGTAATGGCTGTTTATCCACTACTTCTTTATGTTTCCATAAAGTTCAGACCATATCTTCATCCTCTATAGGATGCCCCGCGCTCGTGGGTGGGTTATTGGTCTGGTTCCTCACCACCTGGTCGTTACACCTTCCTAACTACTTACAACCAATTCATTAGGCTTGGCTCGGTATTGCCCACCATCCTTCATATGGTTTGGGGTTCCACCGAATTCACGGAGTTTTCATTTAAGTATTACTACTTAAAGCGGCATTTCTTATCTACCGTCTTGGGCGTTCTTAGTCGCCATTTCTAATCCACGGATTTGTCCTCTCATTTTTTCAGAGATTGCTAGACCTGCTGCGTCATCTCCTGCACGGTTAATCTTTAGTCCAGAAGAAAGTTTTTCTAGTGAACTTTGTACTGCATTGTTGTTTGCACCTAACTGACGATGTGTGTTAAGTGCTGAAATATTGTGATTAATAATCATAATTAATCTACCTCCGTGTTGTTTTATTTTACTAGCAAGACCTATCCTTGTGAAATGCTAGTTTATATATAATAATCTCCTATTTAGGAGTTATTACCGTCATAAATCTCTCCACGCACAATTTTAAACTCTTGTGGAGCATTAATACGTAGCTGTGTAAAGTTACTCAGCTTTTCTTCCCGTTTTACAACTTCTATTTCAATCTCTCTTCCCTGAGAATCTATGATATAAATTTTTTCTCCAGGTTTTCTACCTAACGTTAGTGCCATAGATTTCATCCTCCTTGATGCCTACATTACTTATATCGGATGGTATCGGAAAATGTTTAATACTTTTTTAAAAATAAATTTATCTCCGGTCTTCTAACTAATGTTCAGGCCATGATATCCATCCTCTTTCATGCTTACACCTTTAATATCGGATGACATAGAAAAATGTTTAATCACAATTTTAGAAAAAAGTTTACTTTTACTCTTAAACTAGGAAATCTTGTCGTTTAATATATTTAACCCGCATTTCGACACTGTGGATAATTAACGATTATCCACAGTGTCTTTATACCATAATCAAAAATATATTTGTTGAGCCATTCATTTCTGCAAAAAATGGACATAATGCCGCTTTCCCCACAAAATGGAGAAAAGTTAATATTCAGTTAGAAATAGTTACTCCAATTGATGAACACGCTTCAACATGCTTATCCATTCTGAAAAATGGTTAAATATATTACGGACGCTACGTCAGGTAAAGGAAATATTCTCCTTATTTTTGTAGAGTAAGATTTTCTCTAAAATATCTATAATCTCAATTTTACTTATATAATCAAGGAGTGGAATAACTCCTTCAAAAGCTGTAGAATTTTCTACAGTTGGCTCAATTATATGTGTAAAATTTTACTCGGGGGACATTTTAGTATGTGTGTAATTTTTTCAGTTCTCGCATTAATTAATACTTGGCTAAATTCGTCTTTAGTCAATTAAAATCATCCCTTTTCGCAACTCTTAGTTACTTCCAATAGAAAAAAGCGACTTTTTATTACTTTTTGATAATTTACTTCAAAGCAACACTTTGTTTCTATATAATATGATGTAAGTGATTGAAAAGGGCGCTATGTTTTCAAAGAGATTGAAAGAATCAAGGAAACAGAAAAAGCTCACTCAACAAGATATGACTAATTTTTTAGAGATTAATAGACAGGGGTATGCTAAATATGAAAATAACCAAAGTGAATCAAATCATGAAACTGTTAAAAAATAGCTGTATTTTTTAATGTTACTACCGATAATTTGTTAGGTCATAGTGACAATCCAGAGTTAACAGAAGAAAAAGATTTAGCCCGTTTAAAACGAATCTAGGAAGCGTACAGGGATGATGAATGAGGAGGTGTAAAGGATGAGTGATGAAAAGCTCGACTTGGTATTAAAAGAAATGAATGAGATGAAAACGGAAATGCATGAAATGAAAACGGAAATGAACCAACGTTTCGATACCGTTGATTCGAGATTGAAAAACTTGGAAGACAAATCTGATGCTGTATACGAGCAAGTGGTTAAAAACACCGAAGACATCACTGCATTAAAAGAAAATCAAAAAATAATTGGAAATGTAGTCAATCAAATAGCTACTATACAGCAACGTCAAGAGGATACAATTAACCTTCTTGCAAGGCGTTCCCTCGATCAAGAGGAGGAAATTAAAAGAATAAAATAAAGTATCACGGTTATTGATTTAATCGTGATTATTTTTGCATATATACTGGGTATTTTTGCTAAAAATATAGAAAAAAATTACCACTTTATTATATAGTGGTGGTGATCAAGTATTGAGAGGAGTTACTGTAAATGAAAAAAGTTATATTTATAATGTTAGTGTCCTTTCTAGCAACTTCATCCTTTTTTATTACAGTTTCTGCAAAAGAAGAAGCTAATACCAAAGAGTGGGCTGAAGAAACGCTTCAACCAATAATAGAGGATACAGTAAAAAAGTTTAACGAAACTTGGGAAGAGAATTGGATAATTAATTTATCTTCATACTTAACTGAAAAGGATAAGTATAAAACATTAGAAAAATTAGATGAACTAAAAGAGGACATTGAAAAACTCAGAAATGATATAAAGTCAATTGAAGTCAACAAGCAATTGGGAAAAAGCGAGAAGAAACAAATAAAGAGACTAAAGAGGCATTTGAATAAGGCTCTTGCATATTATGAGAAGCAAGTAAAAAGAATACACAAACATATATCTAAAGATAAGAAAATTGAAGACACGAAAAAATATGACAAAAGAATTTATAAATCGAATAAACAAATAGAAAAAGCTAATGAAAATTATTCCGAACTACTGTCTGCCCTGAAGTTGGCCGAACATCAAATTGAACTTATTGAAACAGAGTTGATCGATGCTGATTCCGCAAAAGAGATTTTAAAAAATGAAAAATTAAGAATTGAAAAAGAAAAAGCTAAAAAAGCTGAAAAAGAAGCTATAGAAAAAGAGAAACAGGAAAAGGAAAAGAAAGAGCGAGAGAAAGAACGACAAAAATCTCTTGAAAAAGTAGAGGAAATAGTTTCGGAACTGATAGACTTGGGTGATGGATCAATTATTGATATACGTCCAACCTCCGGGGATGATTGGATTACCGTTTATGTAATTGTAGACAACAGTTGGCATTTACTAACTGAAGAAGAACAAAAGTATATTGCCGAAACGATTGGTCCTGCTGTTGAATCTGGAATTATAAATTCCGGCATTACAAGTTTTTGTGACGTTCATTTTGCAGATCAAAATGAAAACATAGTCGCAAGTCCAAAGATTTTCGGTGGTTATAAAATCAAAAATTAATACAGTTTTGATATCATAAAATACAGGATATTTGAAAAAAATGAATCATGAGGGGGAATAATGTGCTTTTATTTTTCTTCATAATATTGCTATTCGTCATTATATTTGCAAGGGAAATCAAATTTATTATTGGTGTTTTGCTGTTATATGCAATCTGTTTAGCACTTTGGGATTTTTGGTGGGGTAAAATCATTGTTGTTGGCTTTTTTATACTAATGGTTTTAGGAATTGTAGGGACAATTATGGAAAAGTACGAAAAATCATCTTTTGCTAAACATAAAAAAGTGAAAAATAAAATTGCTGATGAAAGACTACGAGAAAAAGCATATCTATATGGTGTTGAATATTGGACGAAAAAAGATGGTGAAGATGCTGCTCGAGCAATCGATAATTATAGATCGTGGAAAATTGATCCCACCTCGCATCCAGATATTGAAAAATGGTACCAAGAAAATAAAGCGACTTTCTAATTCAGATATACATAAAAATGTATATCATTAAAGTGACATAAATGTGACATTTTAAACAAAAAGACGAGGTTTGCACGTGACAAACCCCGTCAATTCAACATTATTTATGGGTTACTTACATCATCCCCGGCATTCCGCCGCCCATTCCGCCCATATCAGGCATTCCGCCACCAGCATTTTCTTCTGGTAGGTCAGCAACTACTGCTTCAGTAGTTAAGAACATTGCCGCAACAGATGCTGCGTGTTGTAATGCAGAACGAGTAACTTTTGTAGGGTCTACGATTCCTGCATCGATCATATTTACCCATTCGCCTTTTGCAGCGTCAAATCCAATACCTACTTCTTCACCTTTTAGACGTTCAACAACAAT
>NZ_JBPPZG010000133.1:0-8301 GCF_051918545.1 Pseudogracilibacillus amylolyticus (SeqCode)
TAATCCTCATATTAACTTCTCTCCTTAGTTTTTTATCGTGGGATGGTTTCGAACCACGTCTTACAAACGCTTTTAAGTCAAGCATCGTAAGAATTAATTATAACATATGTGTAGAATAAGTTAAAATTGTTTTTCAACAGAGCGAGATACAGTGCGCAAATTTACACAAGCCAAGCTTCAACTTTTGATTTTTCCATCGTGTTATCTTTCAAAAATTTTAAACTAATTACCCCTCATTGCATTTGACAAAAAATAGAAAAAACAATAAACTATACGCGCATACATAGTTTTATTTGATTTAAAATTACTTTTATTGTATTCAAGAATGTTCATTATTGGTAGGTAAGGGGGAGATAATGAAAAAGAAATATGCATTTTTAAAATTATTTGTATGCGCTTACAGGGGGGGAGTGACTTGATATGATTAATTTAAAAGAATTGAAAAAAAGCATGAGAATGCCAGTGATTGGTGCACCGATGTTTATTATTAGCAATCCAAAGCTTGTGATCGAACAATGTAAAGCAGGCATTGTCGGTTCAATGCCTGCACTAAACGCAAGACCTTCCTCCCAGCTGGATGAATGGCTTGCAGAAATTACCGAAGAGCTTGCGAGCTATAATGCAAAAAATCCCGATCGTCCGGCAGCACCTTACGCAATTAATCAAATTGTCCACCGTACGAATACACGTCTTGAAGAAGATATGGAGCTATGTAAAAAATATAAAGTGCCTGTCATTATCACTTCACTTGGTGCAAGGGAAGAAGTCTATCAAGAGACACAAAGTTATGGTGGAGTCGTACTACATGATGTAATCAATAATACGTTTGCCAAAAAAGCGATTGAAAAAGGAGCTGATGGTCTCATCGCTGTGGCGGCTGGAGCCGGAGGGCATGCAGGTTCGAAAAGTCCATTTGCACTCGTACAAGAAATTCGAGAGTGGTTTGATGGTCTACTTGCCCTTTCAGGATCGATAGCTACGGGCGATAGCATTTTAGCGGCGGAAGCGATGGGAGCCGATTTTGCTTATATCGGTTCCCCATTTATTGCTACACGGGAAGCTAGAGCCGTCGATGAATATAAACAAGCTATCATTGAAGGTACTTCAGATGATATCGTTTATAGCAATTATTTCACAGGCGTGCACGGGAACTATTTAGCGCCATCCATTCGTGCTACAGGGATGGATCCGGATAATTTACCCGAAAGTGATCCATCAAAAATGAATTTTGGTGGGGACGCTAGCGCAAAAGCGTGGAAAGACATTTGGGGTTGTGGACAAGGAATTGGAGCAATTAAAGAAATAAACGATACGAAAGATTACATTGCTCAATTAGAAGAACAGTACAACCAAGCAAAAAAAGGTTATTAAAAAATAAAAGCAGAGAACATATGAAGGGGTGAGAAAATGCAACATATGTTATTTAGCGATCCAATAAAGTTAAATGCAACACGTTACGGGGACAGAGAAGCAATTTCATTTCATGGACTTCGATTTACTTATCGAGATCTTAATGAAAGAATTAATCAATTAGCCCATGCATTACAAAGTATCGGTGTAGAAAAAGGGGATAAAGTGGCTTTCATGTTAATGAATTGCCATCAATTATTTGAAGTAATGTTTGCTTGTGGGAAAATTGGAGCCATTTATGTACCAATTAATTCAAGGTTTGTCGGTCCAGAAATTCAGCATGTTTTGGATGATTCTGAAGCTACTGTGTTAGTAGTTGATTCTCGTTTCATGCATGAAGTAGTTCCTTATATTGAACAATATAAAACTACACAGCATTTCATTACGGTAGGAACGAATGATCATGTTCAATTTTTAGAATATGAAACTTGGATTTCTAGTTTCTCGAAGGAAGAACCTGTACCGTCATCATCTCTTAGTGAATTGGACACTCTTTCCATTATGTATACTGGTGGAACTACAGGTTATCCAAAAGGTGCAGTACGTTCTCATCGAAGTTTATTTTTAGTTGCGTTATTATTTAGTATTGAATTTAATATCGGAAGGCTAGGGAAAGGATTAGTAGCTGGCCCTTTGTATGGTGCGGCCGCATTAAGTATATCTCTTCCTAACTTTTTCGTTGGAAATCCTGTTCATATATTGGAAAAGTTTCATCCTGTTGAGGTATTAAAAGCCATTGAGCAAGAAAAGACAACGACCACATTTTTAGCACCACCGATGTTAGATGCAATATTTTCGCTGCCTGAAAATATCTTACACCAATATGATGTATCCGCTTTAAAATCTATAATTTCTGTCGGAGCACCGTTACATACGAGCACGAAGAAAAAAGTGCTAAAGTATTTTGAGACAGTTGAATTAAATGAATTTTATGGAGCTACTGAGTTAGGTGGTGTAGCTAATTTATTTCCTGAAATGCAGAAAGAAAAGGATCGTTCTGTGGGAGTACCAATGCTAGGTATGGAAATAGAATTACTGAATGAAGAGGGCGAACAGGTGGAAGTTGGGGAAGCAGGAGAATTTTTTGTTAAAGGAATCACATTGTGCGATGAATACTATCGTAGACCAGAAGCGAATAAAGAATCTTTTAAGGGTGAATGGCTCAGCTTAGGGGATGTTGGGGTTCAAGATGAAGATGGATGTTATTATATCGTTGATCGAAAGCAGGATATGATTTTGTCAGGAGCGCTTAACGTTTATCCGGCAGAGATTGAAGGGGTTTTACATGAGCATCCAGAAGTTGAAGACGTAGCTGTTATTGGCATTCCGGATGAAAAATGGGGAGAAGTACCTTTAGCTGTTGTTGTGTTACGAGACGGCGAAAAGGCTACGAAAGAAGAAATTTTTCGGTTTTGTCAAGGTAGATTAGCGAAGTATAAAATCCCCCACCATATTGATTTTGTAGATGAGCTACCACGAAACTTACAAGGAAAATTATTAAAATATCAAATTAGAAAAAACTATATAAATGAATAAAATAAACCGAGCTAGTAGAAAATCTAGCTCGGTTTATTTTATTGTGAGGAAATTATATTCTAGTATGGCTGTGGATAAGTTACTGGCTTGAAAGTGTCTAACGCTAGCGCTAAAGCTGTAGCACAACATGCTTCATCTCACGACATAATAAAGAAGACATGCTGATTGGGTAGAAATGAGAATTAGTCCATTTATACACTTATCGTGAAGTCAACATTGCCTTAAATTTGAAAGAAGGCCAGCTAAAAGCGGGCTTTGCGCCCAACTCACGTCTATTCCTATAATGGAGTGTTCTCCTATGGAAGGAATGTTTAGATGATTTTTACTTATATGATAACCGTTAATAAGTAAGGTTTGTTTTTACATCGCTTCATCATTTTTCCATATGGGTATTGACAATTTTTAATTAAATGCATATTATTATACCAAGTAATTAAATCGGAATAATAACAATTAATAAAACTACTGGAGGGAATAATAAGTGAAGGTGAAAAACGTATGGAAACAAGTTATGTTCATGATAGGGTTGGTGGTCGTTTTAGCTGGATGTGGAACAAATAATAGCGAAGAGGCCGCCAATGAAAATGTTGAGGGAGATCATGTTCGAAAGGTAAAAGTAGCATATGTACAGTCTTCGAAACCTATAACATATACTGACGAAAATGGAGAAGCAACTGGATATGATGTAGAAGTTTTAAAAGCAGTCGATGAATTATTACCTGATTATGAATTTGAGTTCATTGGCACTTCTGATGATGATCTTTTGTTGGGGGTAGAACAAGGCAAATTTCAGGTAGGAGTAAAGAATGCCTTCTTTACAGAGGAGAGAACAAAAAAGTATATTTATCCGAAAGAGTTTATTGGTCTTAGTAGTATTGGTCTTGCGTTAAAGAAAGAAAATGAGCATATTAAAACGTTGGAAGATTTTGCGAAGGAAGGTTTGACGCTTGCTCCGATTGCTGCAAATAACGCTCAATATACAGTTATTGATGAGTACAATAAAGAAAATCCTGATAATCAAGTGAAGTTGGAAGCTGGAGATACATTTTCAGTAGATGTCATTCAATGGGTGAATGAAGGTCGTGTGGATGCCGGAGTAATGATTGAAGGGTCTGTACAAAGGCAACTTTATGAAGAAGGAGCTCCTTACTATAATTTAAAAGATGATATTGTCTACAATGAATTCGATGTAATTAAAACATGGCCATTGTTTAATAAAGAAGAACAGGAATTAGCAGATGCGTTTGATGAAGCGATGAAAAAAGTGAAAGAAGAAAAAATTCCAAATAAGTTAAGTGAAGAATTTTATGGTAGAGATCTATTTGAAGTTTTGGATGAAGTTGAATAATAACTTTTATAACGGAGAGGTAGTATGGAAAAGTATTTTGATTCGTCATATTTATGGGGAGCATTTCCACAGCTCCTCCCATTTCTTAAGGTAACTTTTATGATCGCCGGCTTAGCCGTCCTCTTAGGATCATTTCTAGGTTTAATATTGGCTGCTCTGAAACTTGGAAAATCTAAGTTTGGTAGAGAGCTTGCTAATGGGTATACAACCGTTCTACGTTGTACTCCGTCAATTGTTTTATTATTTTTAGTCTATTACGGTATTCCTTATTTAGGGAATAAAGTCGGAATAAATTTAAATGATATTGATAAAGCAATTTTTGTAGTTATTGCATTTGCACTGCAGTTTGCAGCAATTATGTCTGAAGTAATTCGATCCGCTTATTTATCTGTTGATAAAGGCCAGTTCGAAGCTGGAGTAAGTGTTGGATTAAGTCCATTTCAAGTGTATAGAAGGATAATTTTTCCGCAAGCATTTGTAATTGCCTTACCGAATTTTGGAAATGGTTTAGTGTCATTATTACATGAAGGGGCTATCGCCTATACAATTGGGTTAATTGATGTTGTCGGTAAAGCAGAATTAATTATATCGTCAAATTATAACACACATGCATTAGAAATATTTCTTGCTTTATCTGTCATTTACTGGGTGTTATCGATTATTATTGAACGGTTATTCCATTTTCTTGAAAAGTTTTTTAGTAAAGGAAAACAGTCATTAAAGACGACGTAAAGGGGGATGAAGGAATTGTCAGACGGATTAAATTATCAGTTTATGTGGGAGACATTTTTTGTTGCGCTTTCCGGAGTCCCAATTGCTATGCTCGTCACAGCGGTCGCTTTATTGATTGCACTCCCGTCAGGGTTCTCTCTTGCGTTAGCGAGAATGAATAGAATTCCTTTTCTGCACCGTTTTGTTCAAATATATGTATCTTTTGTGCGAGGAACTCCGGTAATTGTTCAAATTTTCGTAGTCTATAGTAGTGTACCTTTACTGCTAAATATTATATTTGAAAAATATAATATTGCTATGAATGTCTATGATATTCATCCCATTTGGTACGCATTTATTGTCTTTTCATTTAATACAACCGCAATATTAGTTGAAGTATTTCGTTCTGCATTAAACTCAGTAAACAAAGGTCAATTGGAAGCTGCTCAATCTATTGGATTGAGTAATTTCCAGTCATATCGAAGAATCATTATTCCACAAGCTTTAGTAGTCGCATTACCGAATTTATGTACCGCAACGATCAATTTAATTAAAGCAACTTCACTCGGATATGCAATGTCTTTGCATGAAATAACATTAAAAGCAAAGGTAGCTGCCAACGCTGGTTACAATTATGTAGAAGCATATATTGATATATTTTTAGTCTATTTGATTTTATGTACGTTGGTGGAATTTCTATTTAAATGGTATGAAAAGAGACTTACAAAATATAGAATTGCAGTGAGTTAAAAGTTGACGGAGGGATAGGAAATGTTAGCGATTAAAGATGTATGTAAATCCTTTGGTAATAACGAAGTGCTAAAAGGAGTAGACCTCGAAATTGAAAAAGGAGATGTAGTCGTCATTTTAGGGCCAAGTGGTTCGGGGAAGACGACTTTACTAAGATGTATTAACTTCCTAGAACGAGCCGACAGAGGTAGTGCAACATTTGGAGACGATACAGTCGATCTTCATACTGCAACAAAAAAACAAATTCATCAATTACGGCAACGAATCGCATTTGTTTTTCAAAATTATAATTTATTTATTAATAAAACAGCTTTGGAAAATATTACAGAAGGTTTAATAATCGGAAGAAAATTTCCCAAAAAGAAAGCAGAAAAAATTGGAATGGAAGCATTAAACAAAGTAGGACTTTCCGATAAATATCATGCCTATCCAAATGAGTTGTCGGGGGGACAACAGCAAAGAGTAGGAATTGCTAGAGCCGTTGCATTAAATCCGGATATTATTTTATTTGATGAACCGACATCAGCACTAGACCCCGAGTTAGTGGGAGAAGTTCTAAGCGTGATGAAGGATATTGCGAAAGAAGGAATTACGATGCTCGTTGTCACACATGAGATGTCTTTTGCTAAGGAAGTTGCGAATCGAGTTATGTTCATGGATGGTGGTGTTGTTGTAGAAGAAGGAACACCTCATGAAATTTTTGTAAATCCAAAAGAAGAACGTACAAAAAAATTCCTAAGACGAGTATTACCCGAGGAGTATACATTTCATATTTAAATATAAATACTTGTGCATTTGAACTCGCACAGGTATTTTTAATATACTTATGAATAGAGGTATCGTTGCTCCTTTTCCCATTAAGGGTTCAATTGTTTGAGGCTTAATCGTTTATTAATGGAGGACCGGGCGGGTATGAACGAATTTTATACGATGATGGAAAGAAAGCGGACATGAAAATTGATGAAGATGATCACTTGAAGTAAAGGGGCAATGGAATGGTTAGTAAAGAAAAAATAAATTGTATAAAAGAATTGTATCTACGATTATTAACGATCATTGAAACATACGGGAAAGGTGAAATTGATGGTCAAATAAATCAAGTAAAGTTTATTATAAGCTGTTTAGAAGACAATGATTTTGAAAAATTAAACCCTGAAAAACAAAGGGAAGCGTTAGGAAAGATGCATGAAGCACTGTTTCCACCACGTGGTGGGCTATCAGAATTTTTTATATGGTCTAACGATTTTGATGAAAGACTTTGAATAAATAAGCCATTGGAAGAAGTACGCGGAAAACTCTGGGCAATAATAAAGTTAAGACCCACATTCGGCAGGTCATAAGTAAAAACTTAAAGGATTTTTTCCCTTTTCTCGAAATCATTGTATCCATAGAAAAAGTGAGGCAAAATCCTGGAATTAGTTTTTTAAGGTTGCAAAAACTTCGATAGGATCTTGTTGAGCATAATAATAAAAAAACAGATTACCTTCTTTTTCTTTTAAAAAAAGCTTTTGAATAGTGAGATTTTGACAGTCAAAAAACTTGGCATGTTCCCATTGTTGTGCAATGATAGCCAATGGAGTACTGTCTTTAAATAAAACCCAAGTGGCTTTTCCGCCATAAATAGTGGGTAAATAAGACATTTTTTTAATCTTGTGAATGACATCCTCAAGAGTTGCAGTGGAGGGTAAATCAAACTTTACTTCATGCGGTGCATATACATCATCCCCCACAGCCACACTATTTCGCGTACATCAAACATCATTTCCGATCACCTTTCCTTAGAATTATCCTTCTAAATATACTATACGAGGAGTGTAAGTATGAATAAAACAAGAAACGTTACATTGATCGTTCTTTTTATTCCACTGTTTTTTCTATATACAGGTTGGGTAATGAATAAGATTTACTTGCTCAACTTTGACCATAACTGGAATATCCCTTTCAAGTTTTCACCTGTAGCTACTGGTATTTTAATTGGTTTTTTAACTATTTTTTTAACTTACTTAATTAGTAAGAATGAATCAAAGAATACCAAATATAAAATGTGGGGTATTTCTTTAATATTAATTTCAATTCCTTTATCCGATTCACTTGGTACAGCCTACGCAATCTTAGATGAAAATGGTTTTGCATATTTAAGTGTTTTATTTTTCTTCCCAATTATTTTCATACCCGGAATTGTATTACTCTTAGTTGGTTTTTTTAAGAAACCTAGTAAATGAATGTAATGTACTTTAATATGTAATAAAACATCAAAAAACTCAAGCAATGGATTTCAATTTTTTAATATCTGTATTTGCAAATATTATTAAGATTCACTTATTGTGACATAACTCTACTGTTAGATACAGTTCCCTCTGGTAAATAATTAGAAAAATCTACTCCAAATCTCTGTGTTTTAAGGCCCCCATAAGAACTAAATTGATGTAATATTGGTTTAACAAGTATTGAGGGCATAATGGAAAATCCATCATGGTTACATATCTTGCAATCGCAACTTTTTGTATGGTATACCCTGAAGTTCGAACAAGAACGGATGGTTCTCG
>NZ_JBPPZG010000133.1:8311-10626 GCF_051918545.1 Pseudogracilibacillus amylolyticus (SeqCode)
AAATCCAAAAGAAGAACGTACAAAAAAATTCCTAAGACGAGTATTACCCGAGGAGTATACATTTCATATTTAAATATAAATACCTGTACAGGAGCTAGCGGCTTTAGCCGTGGGAGTCTCAAGTATCTTGCAATCGCAACTTTTTGTATGGTATACCCTGAAGTTCGAACAAGAACGGATGGTTCTCGATTAAAAAAAATCTTATCCACTTTTTTAGTGATCGCTATTGTTTTTATTATTTTTGCTATCACGCGATTATAGCAATGGTCGGAGGAATAATAAGCTATTTGAATAACGGGAGGATACAATTTTGCTCACTTTACCTTAGTGAGCTTTTTATGTGGATAAATCTAAGTTAGCCTTGGTACAATGAAGATAACGTATAAAGCCTCTTGTAAAGTGGGTGAAAACATGAAAAAAATTTTAATCGTTGAAGATGAAGAAAAATTAAGTAGAGTTCTTGAGCTAGAATTGAAATATGAAAATTATACAACGGAGATTGCCGATAATGGAAAAGATGCGCTTCGTTTAATGCAAGACGAGGATTGGGATCTTGTTTTACTTGATATCATGATTCCTGAATTGAGTGGGTTGGAGGTTTTGCGGCGTTTAAGAAAAATGGATGATCACACACCGGTCATCTTACTGACAGCACGAGACCAAGTACATGATAAAGTTAGTGGACTTGATTTAGGCGCAAATGATTATGTAACAAAACCTTTTCAAATTGAGGAATTGCTTGCCCGTATTCGTGCACATTTACGGAAATCAAATAACCATATAGAGGAAACTGACGTATTAAAGGTTGGAGATTTATCGGTTGACTTACAAACCCGGCAAATAATTCGTGAGGGAACTGAAATAGAACTTACCCCCCGTGAATTTGACCTACTTGTATATCTTTTGCAAAATAAAAATATTGTGTTAACGAGGGAACAAATAATGGAACAAGTATGGGGCTATGACTATATGGGAGATACGAATGTTGTAGATGTATATATTCGATATGTACGGCAAAAGGTAGATAAAGGATTTGACACTCCTTATATACAGACAGTAAGAGGGGTAGGTTATACGATAAAGGACGTTACCTAAATGAAGCTAAAAACAAAAATTCAATTATTCTCAAGTCTATTTATGCTTTTATTTATAATGTTAGTAAACACGTCAATTTACTTTTTGTTTTATAAAATTTCAGCAGATAATGAGCTCGAACTATTATCGGATCAGACGCGAACTATTATGGAAACAATGAAGGAAAATCCTGATGTCCCCAAAAATGAGTTATTACGCGCTTATTTACCGAATAATGGTCTTATTCGGATTATTGATGATAAGGACAGGGAACTGATACCGGTAATTACAAAACAAAAAGAATTTAGAGAACTACCCTCCGCGTATTCCACTCGTGAGGTAAAAGAAATTGTAAGAGACGAAACAGGATCCCCAATTGCAGTAATCAGGAAGCCGGTTATTTGGGAAGATGGGGAAATTGTCACGTTGCAGGTAGCAAATTACTTATTCCCTCTTGAAGAAACAATGCGGACACTTTTATATGTTTTAGTCGCTGCATCAATTATTATGTTAATTCCAACTATTATCGCAGGGAACTTTTTAAGTAAATTTATTCTCAGACCGATAAAAGCATTAATCTCAACGATGAAAGAAAATACGAAAGCCGAAAATTGGAAAACAATTGAAATAGAAAATAAATCAAAAGATGAATTGTATGAAATGGAAAAAACATTTAATGAGATGATTGCGCATTTAAAAGAGAACTTTGAGCGGCAAGAAGTGTTTGTGTCAGATGCTTCCCATGAATTAAAGACACCAATTTCAATAATAAAGAGTTACGCGGAGTTGTTGAAACGGCGTGGAAAAAGCCATCCTGAAGTTTTTGAAGAATCCATTGATGCAATAGATACAGAGGCTGACCGTATGCAACAACTTGTAAATCAACTATTGGATCTTGCAAAAAATAAACAATCAGCTCCGAGCACCGAATTAGACTTAGTAAAGCTTACAAAAAACGTAGTGCACACGTTTCAAGCTGCTTATGAACGGGATATATATTTTAAAGCCGAAGCAGATTCCATTTTTATAAAAGGAAATGAAGATCAGCTAGAGCAGATCATTTATATATTATTAAGTAATGCGATTAAATATAGTGAGAAAGAAGTAAACATTGTTTTAACAAGGCATAAAGATACAGTAAAACTTCGTGTTGTTGACCAAGGCCCCGGAATTTCACCTAAAGATCAAAAGCGTATTTTTGATCGTTTTTATCGAGTGGATCAAGCTAGAACAAGAGCTTC